>JBILVH010000129.1:0-5524 GCA_044370555.1 Candidatus Nanopelagicales bacterium | reverse complement strand
CAGGTTCGGCGTCGCGCTCCGCCGAGGTGTTCCAGACCGGGTCCAAGGCGACGTTCACGGCGCTCCTCCAGTTCCCCGCGACCCAGACACTGACCGTCGTACAGATGGTCGTAGTGCTTGTGACCGGCGGCGTGCTGAGTGCCGACGGCCAGGCAGACGTCGGCGAGGTGATCGCGTTCGTCGGCATGGCGGGGTTGCTGGCCGCGCCGCTGTCGGATCTGTCCAATCTCGCCACGTCGACCCTGTCGGCGATCGCTGCGGGCCGTCGTGTCTTCGAAATCATCGACGAGGTGCCCGAGATCGTCGATGCTCCGGATGCGGTGGACTACGAGTTCCGCGGTGGCCGGGTTGAATTCGTCGACGTCGACTTTTCCTACGTGCCGGGCCGCCAGATCCTGCGGGACAACTCTTTCACCGCGTTGCCGGGCCAGAAGATCGGTATCTGCGGTCCGACAGGTGCGGGCAAGAGCACCATCATCAACATCCTCACCCGCTACTACGACATCGACGATGGGGCGATCCTTCTCGACGGCCAGGATCTTCGGACCCTGAAGGTGCATACCGTGCGCGACCAGGTCGGGATGGTCCTCCAAGAGGCCTTCCTCTTCTCGGACACCGTCATGGCAAACCTGATGTACGCGCGATCGGACGCCACCCCGGAGCACTGCATCGAGGCGGCTCGGCAGGCGAACGCGCATGAGTTCATCATGGATCTGCCGCAGGGGTACGACACCGTTCTCACCGAGCGAGGCGCCAACCTCTCGCAGGGTCAACGGCAGATGTTGACCATCGCCCGTGCCATGGTCGCCGACCCGAGCATCCTGATCCTTGACGAGGCGACGTCCAATGTCGATACGCGCACGGAGGCGTTGATCCAGCAGGGACTGCGTCGGCTGATGTCGGGGCGGACGAGTTTCGTCATCGCGCACCGATTGTCGACCATCGCCGACGCCGATCGAATCCTCGTCGTGGACGATGGGCGCATCATTGAGAGCGGATCGCACGACGAGTTGCTGGCGGCAGCTGGCTTCTATCACCGGCTGTGGTTCAGTCAGTTCCGCGGGACGGTCACCGGCTGAACACGGCCAGGCCAGTAACGCCTGCCACGAGTAGCGCGATGCCGACGATCTGCAGCCGTCCGAGCGACTCACGGAAGATCAGCCAGGCCGCCAGCGGGGTGAGGACGGCGTACTGCGCCGCGAGAACCGATGTGATGGCGATGCTGCTGCGCGAGCCCAATCCGATGCACGCGTTGAGTGAGACCTCGCACAGGGCAGCCAGTGTCACCAGCGGCGCGGCTTTGCGGGTCAGACGCAGTCGGCCCAACAGGGCGAGTGGGATCGTCAGGCAGATAACCCCGATGAGTCGCGGTGGCAGGACCACCCAGGCGATCGGGAGTTCCTGGCCTAGGCGACCGATGAGGTAGAGACCCACACCCCACGAGATCGCTGCTCCGACCGCGAGGGCGATTGCAGCCAGCGGACGTTCGTGGGCGATGGGGAATGGATCACGCGCGATCCCCGCCACGATGACACCGACGACACTGACGAGCAGCATGACGGCCGCGCCGATGGCCAATTGCTCACCGAACGATGCCGCGAGTACTGCGGCGACTGCGCCCTCCGTGGCGAGAATGGGTGCCACCACGCCGACCTTGCCGAACCGGAAGGCCGCGAATGAGAAGAGGAAGCCGCCGAGTCCGGTGACGCCTATCAGCGCGAGGAGAACGACCTGCTCGGTACCGAGGTTTGCGGGTATCCCCGTCACGATGGCCCACGGCAGTGTGATCACCAACCCGATGAGTGCCACCCACGCGAGGGCCGGGAAGTTTCCGATCAACCGGACCGAGCGCGACGAGGCCATGAGGCTGCCGGTGATGAAGAGGGCGGCGGCGAGTCCGAACGGGATCGCCAGGTTCACGAACGGCCTCCGAACGTGCCGGTGACGGGTGGCGCGATGCGCGGCCAGGGCAGAGCTTCTTCGAGTTCGTAGCCGAGGGAGAGGAGTGTTGCCTCACGACCGCGATCAGCACAAGCCTGTACTCCGATGGGTCTGCCGTCGCTGGTGCGGCCGATCGGCAGGCTCAGAGCAGGCGCCCCGGTGATGTTGGCCAGTGGCGTGAAGCACGAGTAGCGCACGAGACGAGCCAGGTGGGTGCGGAAGGGTACGTCGGGGCCCAGCTCGCCGATCCGGGGTGCCGGGTGGCTCAGGACGGGGGAGAGCACGACGTCATAGGCATCCGCGAGCGGCACGGGGGCTTGCGCTGAGACTTTGAGACGTCGCAGTGCCCCGGGTACCCGTTCGAGTTGCTGGAGCAGGAGTCGCCCGAGCCCCCGGGTGAAGACCTCGACCTTCGACCCGTCGAAGTCAGGTGTTCCCATCATGCGCCCGCCGAAGAAGGCCAGGACGCCGCCGAGGAGCGCCCAATAGCGCAGGAAGTCATCGGCGAAGCGGTCGGGCATGGGGTGGGGAACAACATCGACGCGATGCCCGAGTCGTTCGCAGGCGACCGCGGCCTGATCCAGGGCGTACAGCGTCTCGGAATCGATGGGCATCGAGCGCACGCTCGATCGCATGACGGCGATGCGCAGGCGCTCCTTCTTGGGCGCCCGGACGAAGCCGATCGGGGGCAGTGCGGGGTTGCGGTAGGCCTGTTCGGCCGCGTAGAGGTACAGGGCGCTGTCTCGCACCGACCGCGTCACTACGCCCTGCGTGACGAGGTTGATGGGGAGGCGGTCGAGCTCGGGTACGTCGATGATGCGTCCGCGCGTGGTCTTCATCCCTACGAGTCCGCACGCCGCGGCGGGGATGCGCACCGAACCGCCCCCGTCGTTGGCATGCGCGATCGGCACCACTCCGGCCGCCACCAGTGCGGCGGACCCACCGCTTGATCCACCCACCGAGTAGTCGAGATTCCAGGGGTTGCGGGTGGCGCCGAATCGAGTGGACTCTGTCGACGCCGTGAGACCGAACTCCGGGAGCGTCGTCTTGGCGATCGGCATGACCCCCAGGTCGCGGTACTGCGCGACCCATGGGGAGTCGGCCGTCGCCGGTCTCGTCGGCATCGCGGCACTTCCGTGCAGGGTGGGGTAGCCCGTCAGGTTCTCGTTGTCCTTGATGACGGTCGGTATGCCTAATAGCGGTGCATCGTGGTCGCCGAACTGAGGGACATCGGTCTCGCAGGTGACGGCGTTGAGCGCGGTCGACCGAGCGAGCCGCTGCCGCGCGGCCGCGGCGAGTTCACCGGGGCTGACCTCGCGGCGGTGAAGGCGCTCACGCAGTGTCCACGCGTCGTCTTCGCCGAGTGCATCGTCTCCGGGTGTGGTCACTTAGAAGTACCCCACGCGCTTCTTGGCCTCCATCGAGTCGTTGCCGCCTTCGCCGTCGATCAGGCGCCCCGCCCGCTCGCTCTCCGTGGCAGTCTCCATCTCGTGGATCAGCGCGTCGAGGTCGGTGGCGGTCGATTCGACCCCGGCCGTCAGCGGGTAGCAGCCCAGGGTGCGGAACCGCACCGACTTCATCATGGCTGTCTCGCCCGGTTCGAGCGGCATCCGATCGTCATCAAGCATGATCAACTGCCCGCCGCGCACGACCACGGGTCGCTCCTTGGCGAAGTAGAGGTCGACGACGGGGATCTGCTCACGACGGATGTAGCGCCACACATCGAGCTCGGTCCAGTTCGATAGCGGGAAGGCGCGCATCGTCTGGCCGTTGACGAGCTGGGTGTTGACCGTGCGCCAGAACTCCGGGCGCTGCTTGCGGGGTTCCCAGCGCTGACCCGCCTCGCGCAGACTGAAGATCCGCTCCTTGGCCCGGCTGCGCTCCTCGTCGCGCCGGCCGCCGCCGATGGCCAGGTCGAACCCGTGCTCCTCGAGTGACATGAGCAGCGGCACGGTGCGCATGAGCCGCGTGTACTCCTGCACCCCGTGCGACATCGGGGTGACACCCTCCGCGATCGCCTCCTCGTTCTTCCCGACGATCAGGTCGGCACCGACCTCGGCCACGATCCGGTCGCGGAAGGTCAGCATCTCCTGGAACTCCCAGGTGCTGTCGATGTGCAGGAGCGGGAAGGGGATCCGACCGGGTGCGAATGCCTTGCGCGCAAGATGCAGCATCACGGTCGAGTCCTTGCCGATGGAATACATCAGCACCGGTTTGCGGAATGCGGCGGCGGATTCACGCATGACCCAGATGGCCTCGGCCTCGAGTGCGTCGAGGACGTCGTCGCTGGAGACGCTTCGCGCGTCGGTGGCGATGCTCATGGCGTCAACCTATGCGGCCGCTATGGGTCCTGCACCAACAGCCCCGAGACTCAGTTAGCGATCGTTAACCCCCTCCGTCCCGCACCGGGAGGTCCTTGGTATCGTGCGGTCCGCCAGCCGCCGCAGTGTCCTGCCTGCCGCAGAGTCGTGGGCGACACCGCGCGGGGCGACCGCTGGGAGGCTTTCGCATGGACCTGGGCACGACCCTGAACCTCGGGTTGACCAACCTGGCGTCACCCCCGGTTCTCGCGTTCGTCCTAGGCCTCATCGCTGTCAGCCTGAAGGCCGATCTCAGACTGCCCGATGCGGTGTACCAGGCGACCTCGATGTACCTGCTCCTCGCGATCGGCCTCAAGGGCGGTGTCGCACTCCGGCAGGCAGACGTCGGCGACGTCGTCGCGCCGATCGCGGCTGCTGTCGTGCTCGGGGTGGTCATCCCCCTGCTCGCCTTCGTCGCGCTCCGGCTCGTGACCCGCCTATCGGCCGTCGATCGGGGAGCGATGGCCGCACACTACGGCTCGACATCGCTCGTGACCTTCACCGCCGCACTGGTCTTCCTCGAAGCCGCGGGGGTGAGTTA
This sequence comes from Candidatus Nanopelagicales bacterium, assembly GCA_044370555.1. GTDB lineage: Bacteria > Actinomycetota > Actinomycetes > S36-B12 > S36-B12 > CAINMH01. Next base: position 682 of record JBILVH010000129.1, on the reverse strand, counting down.
CGAGGGCTACGTCGCAACCTTGCTGACCGTTCTGGAAATCCCGGGCATCATCATCGGTCTGCTCCTAGCGGGCTCCGCGCTCAAGGGCGGCGGCAGTTGGGGTGAGTCCCTGCGCGAGGTCGTCACAGGGAAGTCGGTGCTTCTCCTAGCCGGCGGACTCGTGATCGGCGTCATCACCGGCAGCGATGGGTACGCGCGGATCGAACCGTTCTTCGGGGCGCTCTTCACCGGCGTACTGACCCTCTTCCTCCTTGAGATGGGTGTCCTCGCCGGTCGGCGCCTCGGCGATGTGCGTCGCGCCGGGGTCGGGCTCATCGGGTTCGCGATCCTCTTCCCGCTGCTCGCGGGTGTCCTCGGCATCGTCGGTGGTGTGCTGGTCGGTATGTCACCGGGCGGCTCGATGGTCCTCGGTGTGCTGTGCGCGAGTGCGTCGTACATCGCTGCTCCGGCTGCGGTCCGACTCGCCCTGCCCGAGGCCAACCCGGGGATCACTCTCACGAGCAGTCTGGGGATTACGTTTCCCTTCAATCTCGTGATAGGCATACCGATCTACTGGGCCCTGGCCCAGTGGGTGTCCGGACTGCTGGGCTAGTCGGGTAGCGCGGAGGGATGAGGCGTGGACGGCACTGAGATCACGTGCGTGACCATCGTGACCGAGTACATCCTCGAGTCGCGACTGGTG
>JBILVH010000128.1:0-5528 GCA_044370555.1 Candidatus Nanopelagicales bacterium | reverse complement strand
GGCAACTTCGACTGATCAGCCGAGGCGCCGACCCGAAGCCAATGGCCCCAGTAGTCGGCCATGTTGTAGCCGCAGAAGGGCAACATCGCGAACGGGTCGCGCCGCAACTCACCGACGGTCCCCTCGGCGGCAGCCGTCTTCTCCGACGACATGGTCGCACCCATGAAGACCCCGTGCGTCCAGTCGCGGGACTCCGCAACCAGAGGCACGTTCGTGGCCCGGCGACCGCCGAAGAGGATCGCGTCGACGGGCACGCCCGCGGTGTCCTCCCAGTTGGGAGCAAGCGACGGGCAGTTCGACGCGGGCACGGTGAAGCGTGCATTCGGATGCGCCGCCAGGTTGCCGGAGTCGGGGGTCCAGTCGTTGCCCTTCCAGTCGATCAGGTGCGCGGGCGGCTGCTCCGTCATGCCCTCCCACCACACATCGCCGTCGTCGGTGAGGCCGACGTTGGTGTAGATACAGTCGCTGGTGAGGCTGCGCATCGCATTGGCGTTGGTGTGCATGCCGGTGCCGGGGGCGACCCCGAAGAAGCCGTACTCGGGGTTGATCGCGCGCAGGCGGCCATCGGGCCCGAAGCGCATCCACGCGATGTCGTCACCGATCGTCTCGACCTTCCACCCGGGGAGGGTCGGCTCGAGCATCGCGAGATTCGTCTTGCCGCACGCGGACGGGAAGGCGGCGGTCACGTACCGCACGTCACCGGTCGGCGCCGTGAGCTTGAGGATGAGCATGTGCTCGGCAAGCCAGCCCTCGTCGCGTCCCATGGCCGAGGCGATGCGCAGCGCGAAGCACTTCTTGCCGAGGAGGGCGTTGCCGCCGTACCCGGAGCCGTACGACCAGATCTCGCGGGTCTCGGGGAAGTGGACGATGTACTTCGTGTCGTTACACGGCCACGACACATCGGCCCGGCTCGCGCCGTCAGCGTCAACGAGCGGGTAGCCCACGCTGTGCAGGGCGGGGACGAAGTCACCGTCCTCGCCGATGAGGTCGAGTGCGGCCTGACCCATGCGCGTCATGATGCGCATGGAGGCAACGACGTACGGCGAGTCGGAGATCTCCACCCCGAGCTGGGCGATCGGCGACCCGAGCGGGCCCATCGAGAAGGGGATGACGTACATCGTCCGACCGCGCATGCAGCCCGCGAAGAGCCCGCGCAGCGTCGCGCGCATCTCGACCGGATCAACCCAGTTATTGGTCGGACCGGCATCGGACTCGTCGAGGGAGCAGATGTAGGTGCGGTCCTCGACGCGCGCGACATCGCTCGGGTTGGAGCGGGCCAGGTAGGAATTCGGGCGCAGGGCCGGATTGAGCGGGATGAGAGTGCCTGCCTCGACCATCTGCGCGGCCAGGGCGTCGTACTCGGCCTGGGAGCCGTCGCACCAGAACACCTGATCGGGCTGGGTCAACTCGGCGACCTGCTCCACCCACTCCAGGAGCTTCTTGTTACGCGTAGGGGGGTTATCCAGACCGAGAACGCTCATGTCGCCACTCCCGAAGACGGCACCGGGACGCCGTTGTCCCGTGTGGGCAAAATGATGCCCCCGAAACCGCCCGACGGACAGTTGACCTCGGACTAAACCGGGCCGTTGTGAGGAACGGCACACCCTCGGGAGCCAATCCACTCCGCGGGTCAAGAGGGACGCCTGTGACGGAAGTGACGGTCCCCTCAACGGGGTGCTAGCAGGTCAGGGGTAGGCCCCGACGACTGATCAGTTATCGCGCTGGCAGGCCGCGGCCTACCCGGCGGGGACGAACTTCGTGTTGAGCAAGTCATAACCCGACCACCAGTCCTTGAAGCTCTGCGGCCCCTTATTGCTGACGGACACAAAGTGGTAATAGGTCCTATCCAGCAGGGCCTCCTCATAGGCCTCCTTGGCTTGGTTGAAGCTGTCCATGGCCACCTGCATCTGGTTGATGTTCATGTTCGGCTTGTAGAGATCCAACCGTCTCTGCTCCATGGCCCGCTTGAAATCCGCGACCTGCGCATCAATCTCAGCGAGGCCTTGCGCCTGACCGACGTACTGCCTGAGCAGCCGGTTGTTCTCCCGCTCGCTCAGGATCTTCGACCCGACCGCGTGACCCGCGATGACCAGCCCGACTGCCGCGATAGCGGTCGTGAAAGCACTTGATGCCGTGCTGTCGCTGGTCTTCCAACTCATCACGACACCGGTCACAGCCGCCGCTGTGCCTACTGCAAGCGCTGCACCGGCGGCCACCTTGGCCAGGCTGCTGGTGCGCACGTTGATGTTTCCGGTCGCCACACCTCCCACCGCCGCGAGGATCCCGCCTGCTACCCCGATGAGGTCCCAGAGCCCCTCACCGCCGCTGAAGTCCGGCTTGTCCACCGGGTTGCCATCGCCGTAGCCGTAGCCGGTCGTGGAAGCACCGACTTCCGGGTCGAAGGCGAGGAATTCGCCGAGCCACGGGTGGTACGGGCGAGCCGTCAGCGTGATGGAGTGGTGCCCGGCCAACGTGGCATTGCGCGGTCCCGCGTGGAAGGTGAATGCGGTGCCCGTCCCGATACCCGAGGTCGGACCTGTTGCCGCCTGCTCACCGAGCGGCTCACCGAACGGGCCGAGTGCACTGCTGATGCCATCACCCACGAACGCCCCGTCCCGGGAGACTGCCAGCGCGGCACCGTACAGATCGGCATGCTCGACCGAGATCGACTGCTGCGGGGTGAGGTGCGCCAGAGCGCCTCCCGGCAGGTCGACCCGAATGTCGGTCACCGCGCCCTTGTCGTCGAGCAGGAGCGACGGAGTCGTGCTTCCGCCGTAGCCGTAGCGGGTCACGGTCGAGCCGGAGGCGTCGGCGTAGGTGCGCTCCAACAGCACACCCCCGACTGTCAGCAGCGTCGTCGTGACTCGGTCCGCGTCGGTCGACCCTTCCGTGATAGCTGCCACCTGCGTGCCGTGAAGCCACGTCTGGGTGAGCGGTACCCGTCCACTCAGCGAGGTGAGCCGACCGAGTGCGTCATATGTCGCCTCGGCGCGCTGGCCCGACTCGGCCAGGTGCGGATCCGTCGTCCACTTCAGACGACCGCGCTCGTCACGGCAGGTCTGGTACGTCGTGCCGTCGCGAGACCCGCCGGTGCGCTCGAGGTCAGCCGCTGCACCCGCCGCACACCCGCTCGGAGCCGCGCCGTAGGTGTACTCCATGGCGCGTGCGGTGCCACCCGTGATCTCGGACCTGCCGGATGCCCGGAGGGCCGCAGCGGTCAGACGACCTGCCGAGTCGTAGGTGTAGCGCCAGTCGTAGGAGGACTGCCCCGCACCTGTGACGGTTGTCGACACGGCCGTGGTGCGACCCGCAGCGTTGCGGGTTCGGGTCTGTGAGATCTGCTGCGCGCCGGCTGCTAGGCGAAGTTCCTTCGTGCTGCCAGCGGTGTCGTAGGCCACTGCAGCCTGCACACCGCTGGCGTACGCGATGGAACTCGGTAGCCCGTACCGGTCATAGGTGACCCGGGCAAGGACGGTTCCGTTCGCTTCGACTGACGACAGCCAGCCGGTGAGACTGTCGTAGACGCTCACGACGTCCAGAGTCGGCTGCTGGGCGCCTGGAGCCCAGACGGTTCGCCGGACCGGGCTGCCGTCCACGTCGTACTCCCACGCCGTGCGCGTGCCGTTCGCCTCCGTGCTTTCGAGCACCTGCCCGGCGGTGTCCATGACGACGACACTGACGAAGGTCTCCCCGGCCCGCACTGGTGCACCGTCGCCGAGCGTGATCGTGGTGGTCTGAGTGAGTCGTCCGCCGGCCATCGTGTGGCTGATGGACGACTTCTCGCGCAGCGCTCCATCAATGCCCGTGATGGACGAAGCGATCAGACGACCAGCTGCGTCATACGCGAAGCACGCCACCTCGCTGACGCCATCGCCTGTCGTGGTGGTCGACACGACCCGACCGGCCCCGTCGTAGACACTCGCCTCCACTACGCGGTCGTAGCGGGTGGTACTGCGGCGCTGCCCCGACTGCGGCAGCGAGGTTCCAGTGCACGGATCCGTGACGCTCTCGCCGACGCCGAAATAGGTCATCTGCTGGGTAGCACCACCGGGGGTGGTCATCTCCAGCGGTCGACCGAAAGCGCCCGTAGTTGCGTTGGTGCCCTCGTATCGAATGCGCGTGGTCAGCCCGCCCGCCGCGGTGACGGAGGAGGGCGACCCAGTCCAGGGTTGCGCGAAGTCCATCACCCGGGTGGCGAGATTGCTCCCGCCGACGATGTCATTGGTGACCGTCCGTGTCGCGACGTTGTAGTTGGGACGAAGATCGGCGATCGCGATGCGGCCGGAGCGCCCCTGGCCGGATGCGGTGACCGCGAACGCTGCGGAGCCGTCCGGTCTGTTGGCCGATATTGACAAGGTGACGAAGTGCTCGCCTTTGCTCAGGGGCAGCGTGCAGCCGGCAGCCCCGGAGTCGTCCACGCAACGGGAGCCGTCGATAGTGAGGTCGACCCCGGTGCGTCCCGAGGCGTTGATCCCGATCCGGTACTTCCCGCTCTCGGCAATCCGCCACAGACCCGTCGCCTGCGCTCGCCACGGTGCGGTACCGCCGAGTGGTGAACCGCTGAAGGACGCCCCCAGTCCGTCGCCGAGGATGCTGCGATTCCACCACTGCGGGGAACCGCCGACCGCACCTTCGCCCCACACGACCGCCGCCAGGCCCTCCCACGCGCGTGTGGTGGAGGCGGTGGGATTGGTCGGGTCCAGCACGGTGGCGTCCAAGGTGCGTGCCGTGGTCAACGCACCCGCGGGTGAGGCCAGGAACGGACCCACTGTTGACGAGACCAGGCCCTCGGCGTCGGAGTTCATGGTCGTGGCTCGACCGTTCGCTGCGGTCCCACTACTCAGGGCACCCGAGGCCGGGTTGTACGACATCGAACTCACCAAGCCGTCCCCGCCGGTGGACTTGATGATCTGCCAGGTGTCGGACCTGGCCTCGACGGCACTGACCACCCCGCGGCCGAGTGCCGTGTCGGTCAGGGTTGCCGATCCCCCCTGCACCACATCCTCTGCGACTTGCGCGCGAAGCGGCTGACTCTGGCCGGTCGGATAGGTGTAGGTGTGCCGCAGACGAGCGGCATCGGGCCGTGTCGCGGGCGCGGTGACCGACTGCACTCGCCCGTACTGGTCGTAGTCAATGACCGCGGCGGTCGCGTCCACCCGCCAGGCCGCGTCGGTCGCGGCCGCCATGGTCGAGGCAACACCGCGCACCCGCGCGAGGCGGCCTGCCGCATCCCAGCCCAACCCGACGCCCACGCCACCGGCATCCACGATCATCCCGATCCGGCCATCGACGTAGCCGACCTGGGTGCTGGTCCCGTCCGGGTACGCCACTGCGCACCACAGGCCCTCACTGACCGCAAACCCCGCCCAGCTCGACGCTTCACACGACTCGCCGCCGTACGAGATGGACATGGACCGTCCGCCTTGCACCCCGTCGGTGAGGGAGACCAGTCGACCTGCTGAGTCCCAGGTGAACCCGACGAGGGGGATCCCGCCGGACCACTCACCCACGGCACGGCCCGACTCGAA
>JBILVH010000127.1:0-5551 GCA_044370555.1 Candidatus Nanopelagicales bacterium | reverse complement strand
GCATCGAGATTCCGCGAGTGCGCCGCACGCGCACTCCTCCTCCCCCGACGCACGCCGGGGCGACGCACCCCGCTCTGGCAGCAACGGCAGCGGTCCGCGCACCTACTGTCCGTGGCGAGCACCTATCCGCAGTTCCCAATAGTGCTGGAGACGGTGCGCGAATGCCTCCGGGACGTGTACGACCTCCCAGGCCTCGTCGAGGTCCTCACCGGGATCCGCGACCACGGGATTCGCGTCGTCGACGTCGAGACAGAGCGACCGTCGCCCTATGCGCAGACACTCCTCTTCGGATACGTCGCGCAGTACCTCTACGACGGCGACGCACCGCTCGCCGAACGCCGAGCGGCAGCGCTCACCCTGGATGCGAGCCTGCTCGCCGAACTACTCGGACAGCAGGAACTCTCCGACCTGCTCGACCCGGGTGCCGTCGACGACGTCACCGTGGCCGTGGAACGACGGACGACCCTTCGCGATGTCGAGGAGCTTGCCGACCTGCTGCGTACGCACGGACCCTTCAACGACGTCGATGTCCGCGAACGCGGTATCGACGTCCAGTGGCTCGGGGCCCTCGTCGAAGCCCGCCGGGTGATCGCGATCCGCATCGGGGGGCACGAAGCGTGGGCGGCGGTCGAGGATGCGGGCCGGCTGCGTGATGCGCTAGGTACAGCCCTGCCCATCGGTGTACCCGATGCGTTCCTCGACGTGCAACCCGACCCGGTGGGCGACCTTGTTGCCCGACACGCCCGCACCCACGGCCCATTCGTCGCCGCGGACGTCGCGGCACGCTTCGGCCTGGGCGTCGCCGTGGTGTCGCACGCGCTGGAGCGACTGGCCGAGCGTGGCTCAGTACTACGCGGGTCATTCGTGCCGGGGACCCGCGGCGACCACTGGTGCGATGTCGATGTTCTGCGCCGCATCCGGCGGCGCAGCGTCGCGGCGCTGCGGCAGGAGGCTGAACCCGTCGACCCAGCCGTGCTGGGTCACTTCCTACCCGCGTGGCACCGGGTAGCCGGTGCTCGCGGGACTGATCGCGGGGCCGAGCGCGGAGTTGGCCCTCTCCGCGGTGCGATCGAGCAACTTGCCGGTGCCGAGCTTCCAGCATCAGCCTTGGAGACTGTGATTCTTCCGACGCGGGTGCGCGACTACTCACCCGCGATGCTCGACCAGTTGACCTCAACAGGTGAGGTGACCTGGTGGGGTGTCGGCTCCCTACCGGGCGGTGACGGTTGGATCAGCCTCGCGCCCGCCGACATCGCAGCCGACCTCATGCCCGACCCGGCGCCGCCCACCGATGGAATCCACGCGCGCATCCTGCGCGTGTTGTCCGACGGCGGTGCGTGGTTCTTCCGCGATCTGTCAGACCGTGTCGGGACTGACGGCCTCGTGGACGACAGCACCCTGGAGACCGCCCTGTGGGACCTCGCATGGTCGGCGCACATCACCAACGACACCATCGCGCCGCTGCGCTCCCGGCTCAGCGCCGGAGGCCGCACCCGGACCAGGCCGACAGCGGCCCTCGGCAGCAGCCGCTTCACCGCGGCGCGGGGCCGCACAATGCGACGCGCAGGCCGACCGCACCTTCCGAGTCGCAGCGGCCCGCCATCGGCCGCCGGACGCTGGTCACTGACGGTCCCGCGGGCGACCAACGACCCCAACGTCGCGATCACGCGCGCCGAGGCGCTCCTCGCGCGCTACGGGATCGTGACCCGCGCGGCGGTGACCGCGGAGCGGACACCCGGTGGGTTCGCGGGGATGTACCGCGTGCTGTCGGCCTTCGAAGAAGCCGGTCGGTGTCGCCGCGCCTACGCGTTGGAGGGGCTCGGCGGTGCCCAGTTCGCTGCACCCGGGGCCGTCGACGAATTGCGTGAGCTAGACCGCATGCGTCAGGCCCGGATGAGTGCCGAGGCGGCGGCACCCCCGCAGGGATCCGCGCAGCCGCGTCCCGAGGGTGCCGTCGTACTTGCCGCAGCCGATCCCGCGCAGCCCTGGGGAGCCCTTCTCCCGTGGCCAGCGGCCCAGGGCAGTCGGCCTACGCGTGCCGCGGGTGCGTTCGTCGTCCTCCTCGATGGCGAACTGACGCTCCACCTCGAACGTGGCGGCCGGACCCTGACGGTGTTCAGCGATCAGCCACACCGGGTCCAAGCCGCTGCCGCCGCGCTCGTAGCGCAGTTCACCGCGCACGGTATCCGCTGCGCGATCACGCGCGTGAACGGCGAGGATGCAGCCTCGTCACCGGCCCTGAATCCGCTGCTTGCCGCGGGCCTACGTCGCGCACCCCGCGGTCTTCGGATCTGAGCGGGCCTGGACATGCCCGAAGGAGACACCGTCTACCTGGCCGCCCGCAACCTCGGCGCGGCCCTTCGCGGACACGTCATTCGAGAGAGCGACTTCCGGGTGCCGCAACTTGCCACGGCCGACCTGGTCGGGTGTACGACGCTGGATGTCGTCTCCGTGGGCAAGCATCTGCTCTTCCGCTTCGACGACGGTCGCACTCTGCACACCCACTTCCGGATGGACGGCTCATGGCACCTCTACCGGCCCGGAGTCCCCTGGTCAGGTGGGCCGATGTGGCAGGTGCGCCTGCTGCTACGCACGGATGGCTGGCAGGCGGTGGGATACCGGCTGCCGGTCGTCGACCTCGTGGCCACCGCGGATGAGTGCTCACTCATCGGTCACCTGGGGCCGGACCTTCTCGGGCCGGGCTGGGATGCCGATGAGGCGCTGCGCAGGCTGGCGGCACAGCCGACGCGCCCGATCGGCGAGGCACTCCTGGACCAGCGCACCATGGCCGGGCTCGGGCTCATCTACGTAACCGAGGCGCTGTTCCTCCACGGGGTGACACCGTGGACTCCGGTCGACGAGGTCGCAGACCACGTGGCACTGATCGCATCCGCCCAGCGACTCCTCTCCGCCAACAAGGATCGCTACATCCAAAGCACGACCGGTGACCTAGAGCGCGGGCGGTGGCACTACGTGTACGAGCGCAGCGGGCGAGCCTGTCGGCGCTGCGGCAGCACGGTCCGTTCGGCCACACAGGGGACACCGCCGTACGAGAGATTCGCGTACTGGTGCCCGACCTGCCAGAAGGGACCGGCACCCGAGGCAGCGTCAGTGCCTGGCGGCCGCGTCGCGAGGGCTCCCAGACCAACAGGTCGCACGCGCTACAGGCCCTGACTAGATGCGTCAGTAGTTCGGCTTGTGTGGCTCTATCTGATCGACCCAGGCGACTACGCCTCCGCCGACGTGCACCGCATCCGCGAATCCCGCACCCTTCACGACCGCGAGCGCCTCGGCTGAACGGCCCCCGACCTTGCAGTGGAGGACGACCTGCTTGTCCTGCGGCAACTTCGACAGCGCCGAGCCATCCAAGAACTCCCCCTTGGGGATGAGGATCGCCCCCGGGATCTGCACGATCTCGAACTCGTGGGGCTCGCGCACGTCAATCAGGACGAAGTCGCGCTCACCCCGCTCGCGGGCATCGAGCATGTCCTTCAACTCGCGCACAGAGATGGTCGAGTCGCGAGCGGCTTCCGCTGCCTCGTCGGAGATCACACCGCAGAACGCGTCGTAGTCGATCAGTTCGGTCACCGTCGGATTGGCACCGCACACCGCGCAGTTCGGATCCTTGCGGATGCGGACCTGGCGGTAGACCATCTCCAGGGCGTCGTACACCATCAGGCGACCAACCAGCGGGTCCCCGATACCGGTGATGAGCTTGATCGCTTCGGTCACCTGGATGGATCCGATGGAAGCGCACAGCACACCGAGAACGCCGCCCTCGGCGCACGACGGCACCATGCCGGGCGGCGGTGGCTCCGGGTACAGGCACCGGTAGCACGGGCCGTACTCGGCCCAGAACACAGAGGCCTGTCCGTCGAAGCGAAAGATCGAGCCCCACACGTAGGGCTTGCCCAGCAGGACGCACGCGTCGTTCACGAGGTACCGGGTCGCGAAGTTGTCGGTGCCGTCCACGATCAAGTCGTAGGCCGAGAAGAGATCCATCACGTTCGACGAGTCGAGGCGCTCCTCATGGAGGTTCACGCGGATCAACGGGTTGATCTCCAACACGGTGTCGCGAGCGCTCTCCGCCTTGGAGCGGCCGACGTCGGAGGCCCCGTGGATGATCTGACGCTGCAGATTGGACTCGTCGACAACATCGAATTCGACGATGCCGAGGGTGCCGACACCCGCCGCGGCGAGGTACATCAGGGCAGGGCTGCCGAGACCTCCGGCGCCGACACAGAGCACCTTGGCCTGCTTCAACCGCTTCTGCCCGGCCATCCCCACGTCAGGGATGATCAGATGGCGGCTATAGCGGCGCACCTCCTCGACGGTCAGGTCGGGGGCGGGTTCTACTAGGGGTGGCAGGGACATCGCGCTCCTTCTCGACTGCACTAGGGGCAACGGTGCCATGCCACCCGACATTCCCTCACTCGGGGTTCGCCCCGGTCGGCGCAAAGCCAGGGGCCCATTCGGGGGCGGCATCGGGAATCGACTGAGCGCGCGGGTGGCTTTCGACGTGGGCGTCGCCTGAATCAACCGATATCCCAGTGGGGCCCGCGCTGCGGCACACTAGCCGGATGCGTCCCCTCGTGGCCGTGTCCACATACCGCGAGCCCGTCCGCTGGGGTGCGTGGGACGTGACCGCTGCCGTGCTGCACTCGTGGTACGTCGAAGCGCTCGCGGCGGCGGGGGCCGACGCAGTCCTCCTACCGCCCGGAGCCGGTGTCGGCGGAGTGTCCCGGGTCGACGGGCTTGTTCTCGTGGGTGGTGCCGACATCGCAGCGGATCGGTACGGCGAGCAGCCGCACACCACAGCCGACACACCCCGCGTCGACCGTGACGGGCACGAACTGCTCCTCTATGCCGAGGCCCGCGCCCGCGAACTCCCGGTGCTCGGGATCTGCAGAGGTCTGCAGATCATGGCGGTCGCTCACGGCGGCACCCTCCACCAGCACCTTCCGGAGGTGACGTCACTTCGTCATCGCGGCGAACCAGGCACCTTTTGCGACCACCTCGCCAGGCTGACACCGGGATCCCACATCGCGCGGATCTTCGGGTCCACCGAGATCACGGTCAATTCATCGCATCACCAGGCAGTGGCGGACCCGGGTGGTCTCATGGTGACCGGTCACGCCGATGACGGCACAGTCGAGGTGTGCGAAGACCCCAGCGCACCCTTCGTCATTGGCGTGCAGTGGCACCCCGAGCATCCCGACCGCCATGACACTGACCGACCGCTCTTCGAGGCATTCATCGCCGCCTGCTCCTGAGTGACCGGAGGGACTACAGGGGCGTCACGTAGGCGCCGGTAATCCCCCCGTCGACCAGGAAGTTCGACGCCGTGATGAAGGAGGCGTCGTCACTTCCGAGGAAGGCGACCGCCGCAGCGATCTCCTCCGCGGCACCGAAACGGCCTACCGGGATGTGCACCAGGCGTCGCGCGGCCCGCTCGGGATCCTTCGCGAACAGTTCCATCAGGAGCGGCGTGCTTACCGGACCCGGCGAGAGCGCATTGACGCGCACGCCCTGGCGGGCGAACTGGACGCCG
>JBILVH010000126.1:0-5563 GCA_044370555.1 Candidatus Nanopelagicales bacterium | reverse complement strand
CGGCGCGCCGATGCCCGACGGCGCCGATGCCGTGGTGCCGGTGGAGTGGACCGATGCGGGAACCGACATGGTCGTGATCGGCCGCACGGTGGATCCGGGTGCGCACATCCGTCGGGCGGGGGAGGACATCGCCTCCGGTGCGCGGGCATTGCGGGCCGGCACAGTGATCGGGCCGCGCCAGATCGCGGTGCTCGCCGCGGTTGGCCTCCCCGCGGTCGCCGTCCGACCGCGGCCGCGTGTCGTGGTGCTCTCGACCGGGGACGAGCTCGTCGACCCCGGGACGCAGATCCGCTACGGGCAGGTCATCGACTCCAACGGCGTGATGCTCGCGATGGCGGCACAGGCCGCGGGTGCCCAGGCATTCCGCGCGGGCCCCGTGCCCGACGACGAGGATGTCTTCCTGCGCACTGTCGAGGACCAGTTGATCCGCGCGGACCTGATCATCACCAGCGGTGGGGTGAGCATGGGCGCCTACGACACGGTCAAGGCGGTCCTATCGAAGGTGGGGACCGTGGACTTCGTCAAGGTCGCCATGCAGCCCGGGATGCCGCAGGGGTTCGGGGTTCTCGGCCCCGATCGCGTGCCCATCTTCACCCTGCCCGGCAACCCGGTGAGCGCTTACATCTCGTTCGAGGTCTTCGTGCGTCCCGTCATCCGCAGGATGCTCGGGCACACCGATCTCCACCGGCCCGCGGTGCGGGCCGTCAACCTTGCCTCCTTCACCTCGCCGGCCGGCAAGACCCAGTTCGCGCGCGCATCGCTCAGCGTCGACGGCGGTCGCTACGTCGTGACACCCGTGGGCAGCCAGGGGTCGCACATCCTCGGTGGGTTGGCGAAGTCCGATGCCGTGATCGTCGTGCCACCCGACGTGACGAACGTCCCCGAAGGTGAGACCGTGACCGTCATGGACATGCGCACATGAGCGAGTTCACGCACCTCGATTCGACCGGGGCCGCCCGGATGGTGGACGTCACCGCCAAGGAGGTCACCGTCCGCGAGGCGCGGGCGACCGGCCGCGTGCTGGTCTCGGCCGAGGTGGTCGCCTTGCTGCGCGGCAGCGGCGTACCCAAGGGGGATGCCCTGGCGGTCGCCCGGATCGCGGGCATCGCGGCCGCCAAGCGCACCGCCGATCTCGTTCCGCTGTGCCACCCGATCGCGATCCACGGGGTCACCGTCGACCTCATGGTCGAGGATGCCGCGGTCGCGATCGCTGCGACGGTGCGCACCGCCGACCGCACCGGGGTCGAGATGGAAGCGCTCACCTGTGTCTGCGTCGCGGGCCTCGCCCTCATCGACATGGTGAAGGCCGTCGATCCGTCGGCGACGATCACCGACGTGGCCCTCCAGGAGAAGTCCGGTGGCCGGCGCGGAGACTGGCGGCGCTAAGCGGTGGGCGCGATCTGGCCGGTGACCCTGCAGGAGGGTCGGGTGGGGTTGCGTCCCATCCGGCTGCGGGACGCCGCCGCCTGGCGGGAGGTCCGCACCCGCAACGGCGAGTGGCTACGGCCGTGGGAGGCGACCACGCCACCCGAGTCCGGTGATGTCCCGCCCTCGTTCGCGGCCATGGTCCGGCGGTTGCGCCTAGAGGCGCGGGAGCGGCGGACGCTGCCGTGGATCCTCACGATCGACGGCCGCCTTGCGGGCCAGTTGACGGTGGGTGGCATCACCTGGGGCTCGCTGAGGGCGGCGTACATCGGCTACTGGATCGACCAGCGCTATGCCGGGTCCGGGTTCACCCCGACCGCCGTAGCCATGGCCACCGACTACTGCTTCGAGACGCTGGGCCTGCACCGCATCGAGATCAACGTACGGCCCGAGAATCACGCATCACGGCGGGTGCCGGAGAAGCTGGGATTCCGGGTCGAGGGCCTGCGGCCGCGCTACTTGCACATCGACGGCGACTGGCGTGACCACCTGACGTATGCACTACTGGCCGAGGAGTCGGGTCAGGGAGTGCTGTGGCGCTGGCGCCAGGCCGCGAGTCCGGTTGATCGCGTGTAGCACAAAGGTGCGACACGCGATCGCTGGAGGCGCGTAGGTCCACCACCTCAGGCGTTTCGGCGGTTACCGTCAGTCCCGTGACGGGCTTGATCTACGTAGCGATCATCGCCTTGTGGGCCGCCGTCCTGATTCCGATCTGGTTGCGTCGCAATGATGCCGATGAAGTGCGCGCCGTGGATCGCTTCGACAACGCGATGCATGCACTAGGCCGGTTCCGTCGCGGGCAGCGGGACTCCGACGTCCTCGTCAAGGGGGAGCGGGTCGGTGCGACCCGTTCGTCCTCGAGCGCCGCTGGCCGACGGCTCCTCGTCCAGATCGGGCTCGTAGTGCTCACGGTCGTCGTCGGCGTCGCCTGGCTGGTCGGCGCGGCACCCGGCTTCCTCGTCGTCGTCGTCGGACTGCTGACCGCGGCGTACGCCATTGCCGCGCGTCGCCTCACCGCGCTGGAGCAGGCGGCCCGTCGGCGCCGGGGACCCGTGCGGGCCGAGCGTCAGCGTCGGACGCCGCGTGAGCAGAGCGCGCGTGCCTGGGAGGACGAGGTCGACGAGGACTTCGACGAGCAACCCATGGCGCCTACGCGACGCACCGCACCGGCGCCGCAGCGGCCGCGCCCCGGTCGGCGTCGCACGATCGTTTTCGATGACATCGATCTAGACACCGGCTATGACGCCGCGGCGCCTACCCCGCGGCGCACTCGCCGAGATGGTGAGGAGAGGCTGCGCCCGACGGGTAGTGCGTGGGAGGCCGTCCCCACGACACTGCCGACGTACGTCGACGCCCCCGCGGCATCCGCGATCCCGCGCAACATCGACCGCGACGGTGCGTGGGGGGCTGACGCGATGCTCGAGCAGGCTAGGGGTCGGCGGCCCGCACCGGCTGACTTCTTCGACCAGTACGCCGATGAGCAGGACTTCGACCTGACGCACCGCCGCGCAGTGGGCGAGTGAGCATTGCTATCCTGACGGTCCCGTTATAGGGGGCTGTAGCGCAGTCCGGTAGCGCACCTCGTTCGCATCGAGGGGGTCAGGGGTTCGAATCCCCTCAGCTCCACACTGTCAGTTCAACATCCTCAGTTCAACATCCTCAGATCCACGCCCCCAGATCCGCGCCGCCCGTGCCATAGTGCCTGGGCCACCCTCCCTTGCCCTCCCTCCCGCTTTTATGGTGGGAATCAGCCCTTTGAGGCCTTATTCCCACCACAGATGCGAGGGGGTGGGGAGGGGGCCAGGTGATCGGATTCGGTGCGCCGGGTTGATCAGGGCCGTCATGTCAGGGCCGTCATGTCAGGGCCGTCATGTCAGGGCCGTCATGTCAGGGCCGTCATGTCAGGGCCGTCATGTCAGGATGAAGAGGTGATGGGACGTGCCTCGCTCGTGAGTTCCTTGGTCGCCGCCGCCGTTGCGGCCCCTGTCCTCCTTACGGGCGTGGCTGCGGCGGAGCCGGCGGCCCCGGCACGCGAGTTCGTCGGCTGCGTGTGGGAGCGCACCGCGCCCCTCACCACGATCGATTGCGGACGGCCGTTTGAGCGCACGGGGAGCACGGTGTTCGCCCAGTGCTGGCGCTCACGCCCCACGGGTGCGACCGTCATGCGACGTATCGACGGGGAGTGGAAGCGCACGACGATCGCCGTACGCATCACCAGCGAAGCCCCCGCCTGCCCGAAGAAGTTCCCATGGAAGTCGGTGTCGGTGATTCCGGCCACGTCGAAGATGGTCGGCCGCCGCGACCTGCTGCGCCTGTATGTTCCCGAGCGCGAGGGCAAACCGGCGGCCCAAGTCCAGTTCGGGCTGTGCGTGATGAGCGAGCGGTCCGTGGAGCCCTGCTCGGTCTAGACCCAGGTCGGCATCCACACGCGCAGGATCAGCATCGGCACCGGAGTCGTCTCCGCTGTCCAGATGGGGTACCACCACCAGGCGGCGACGACGGCAAGGAGCACGATGCCGCCACCTCCGATCGCGCCCCACAGTCGACGACGCGATGTCGCCGTCACGGGTCCGACGATGCTGCCGACCGACATGGCCAGGATCCCCGCGACGAAGGGGACGAAGGCGACCGCGTAGAACGAGAAGATCGTGCGGTCGAGGAAGAGCAGCCAAGGCAGCCAGCCGGCGATGATTCCGGCCAGCAGCGCCCCGGAACGCCAATCGCGCCGGGTGATCCACCGCCAGACCTGATGAATCAGCGCGAGAGTGCCGCCCCACCACACCACGATGTTGCCGACGGCGAGCACCTCGGCGGCGCAGTTGGCCACGGTGCATCCGCGGATACCGGCGCCGAAACTCTCGTAGTAGAACGCCACCGGGCGGGTCTGCAGCATCCAACTCAGCGGGTTCGACTGGTAGGAGTGGTCCCCGGTGAGGTTGACGCTGAAGTTGTACGCCTCGGCGTGGTAATGCCACAGCGACCTGAGGGCGCCGGGGATCCATGAGTTCGGCTGCGACGCGGCCCACATGCGGCCCCAGGCGCCGTCGTTCAGGAACCACCCGGTCCACGATGCGAGGTAGGCGGCGAGTGCGAGGCCGACGATGCTCACCATCGCCGGCGGCGCGCTGCGGACGAGCGAGGCGACGATGGGATGACGCACCCCGATCGCGCGTCGTGCGCTGATGTCCCAGAAGACGGTCATCAGCCCGAAAACCACGATGAACCAGACACCCGACCACTTCACGCCACAGGCGAGCCCCAGACTGATGCCTGCCGCCCAGCGCCAGGGCCGTAGGCCGAGGCGCGGCCCCATGCCCCGCGACAGCAGGTCGAGGGGTGTCTGACGGACCATGCGAGCGAGGCGTTTTCGCGCCATGTCGCGGTCTAGGACCAGGCAGCAGAACGCCAGCAGCGCGAAGAAGGACAGCACCATGTCGAGCAGGGCCGTGCGGCTCATCGTGATGTGGAGTCCGTCGAGCGCGAGGAGGAGTCCGGCGACGATGCCGATGAGGTCCGATCGCGTCATCCGGCGCATGATGCGGGCGAGCATGAGCACCGAGAGGGTGCCGAGGAGGGCCACCGCGAACCGATAGCCGAAGGGGGTCATCCCGAAGAGGTACTCACCCGCCCCGATCGCCCACTTGCCCACGGGCGGGTGGACCACGAAGGCAGCGCCTTCCTTGAAGATGTCAAGGGTGCGCCAGTCGCCGTTGGAATCGAGGATGATCTCGTTGGCACCGTCGACGGTCAGTCGCTCGTAGCCGAACCGGATGAGGGACAACCCCTCTTTGGCGTAGTAGGTCTCGTCGAACATGACCGAGTGGGGGCGCCCGAGTTCGACGAACCGGATGATGCCAGCGATGGCCGTGACAACGGCGGCTCCCAGCCAGCCCCACCAGCGGGGCGCCGGCATGGGTGGCCACAGGCGCTCGGCGAGGGTGGCGATGTCGCGCGCGGGCGGCTTGGGTGGAGCGAGCCGACCGAGGGTCGCGGACAGGGTCACCGGCTCATCGTAGGTGTACCTGTCACGATGGGTCCCGTGGAAAGCCCCGCCGGTCGCCTCGTGGTCGCGGGCACGCCCCTGGGAAATCCCGCTGACGCGTCCGCCCGGCTGCGGGAGTTGCTCGGCGAAGCGGAC
>JBILVH010000125.1:0-5570 GCA_044370555.1 Candidatus Nanopelagicales bacterium | reverse complement strand
GGCATTGCGCTCGCGTGCCTCTGGTTCAGCCACTACGCGCTCGGCCTCGACAGCCCGCTGGCCGACAACATCTCCGCCAACGTCATCGGCCTCGGGCTCGGCACGCTCTTCCGCTTCTGGTCCTATCGCAAGTGGGTATTCCCGCTCGTCGCACCGGAGGACCCGGAGCATGAAGCGGTCGAGCGCGACGCGATCACGCCTATCTGAGCGGTCCCCGGCTCAGGTCCCGTCGTTCGGGGGCACCGGGTCGCCCCCGAGTTCACTCGAGCGCCGCCGACGACGCTCGTCGTCGGCCTCGTGCAGTCGGTAGACCTCGCGCTGGATGTTCTCGACATTCGGCACATCGTCGATGACGAGGTCTCCGTCCGAGCTCGCCGACTCCACGACGAGGCGGCCGTAGTTCAGGACCCGGCCGAGCACCGGCACCTCGAACTCGACATTGTTGACCTTCGACAACGGCATATCGCGTCCGCGCTTCGCGAGGAACCCCTGGCGCGTGATGATGCGCCGGTTCGTGAAGACGTACTGCGACGTCACCCAGTTCAGGAACGGCCGCAGCACCCATCCGATAAGGATGATCAGGGCAGCGCCGATCACCACCCACTGACCGACCGACTCGATCACACCGTCGAACCACCCCGACCAGCGGGTGTAGAGGAACACGCCTGCAAAGACGGTGATGAGGAGCAGCAGCGCTGGCCAGACGAGGCCGCGCCAGTGCGGCTTCATCTCGAACTCGATGACCTCGCCCTGCCCGAGCAACTTCTGCGGGTATGCCATTGCGTCATCCTTGCACCTTCGGACCCCGTTCCGGGCGCACCCGAGTGACATCACCGGCGGAAACCCGCACTGGCCCCGCATCGACGCTGACGATGAGCCGGCCGCCGTCATCGATGTCCACCGCATCGCCGACAAGGTCGCCCGATGCCTGGCTTACCCGCACGACCCACCCGATGGTGCGACACAGGCGCAGGTACTCCTCGCGCAGGCCGCTCGCCCCGGCATCCCCGCCCGCTGCCTGCCATGCGGCGAGCCGCTCGGCGAGTGCCCCGAGCACCTCGGCCGCCAGCGCGACGCGCTCGACCGAGGACCCGGCCACGTCCAGCGACACCGCGGTCGTGCCGCCGGCCGCGGCGTAGGCGCGCAGTTCATCGGCCCCCTGGTGCACGTCGATGCCGATCCCCACCACCGCGTCAGGGCCGCGCCTTTCGACCAGGATCCCGCCGACCTTCGCATCACCGATGAGCACGTCATTCGGCCACTTCAAGCCGACGTCGAGGTGGGGTCCGCATGCGCGTACCCCCGCGGCCGCGGCAACTCCCGAGAGCAACGGCAGCCAGCTCCAGTCCGCAACGTCGGGGCGCACGACCACCGACATCCACACACCCGCACCGGCCGGGGAGTCCCACCGCCGGTCCAGCCGGCCCCGGCCGGCTGTCTGCTCCTCGGCGAGGAGCACCGAGCCGACCGGCACCTCGGTGCGCCTCAGGAGTTCGGCGTTCGTCGAGTCGATCGAGTGAACGACCTCCGGCGGCCCCCACGGCCAACGCGGATCCGCAGCGAGGAGACCGGCGAGGCGGACGGCGTCCAGAGGCGCGCGCTGCCCGCTCGAACCCACGCGGCTAAGGTACGCACGGGACGTGACCAGTTGCGAGGAAGGGCCCGGGATGACCACCACGGCGGGTAAAGCCGACGACCTGCTGCGTCGACGCAGTGAGGCGCAGAACCGGCGGGCCGAGGCCGTGGAGAAGCAGCACGCCAAAGGCAAGATGACCGCGATGGAGCGCATCGAGTCGCTGCTCGATGAGGGCTCGTTCCAGCAACTCGACGGCCTTGCCCGACACCGCTCCCACAATTTCGGCCTGGAGCGCACCCGCCCCTACGGCGACGGCGTGGTCACTGGCTACGGCACGATCGATGGCCGACCGGTCTGCGTGTTCGCGCAGGACTTCACCGTTTTCGGCGGCTCCCTCGGCGAGGTCTTCGGGGAGAAGATCGTCAAGGTCATGGACCTCGCGCTCAAGACCGGCTGCCCCGTCATCGGCATCAACGACTCCGGCGGCGCGCGGATCCAGGAGGGGGTCGTCTCCCTCGGCATGTACGGCGAGATCTTCAACCGCAACGTGCAGGCGTCCGGCGTCATCCCCCAGATCTCACTCATCATGGGCCCCTGCGCGGGCGGAGCGGTCTACTCCCCCGCCATCACCGACTTCACGATCATGGTCGACAAGACCAGCCACATGTTCATCACCGGACCCGACGTCATCAAGACCGTGACCGGCGAGGACGTGCCGTTCGAGGACCTCGGCGGCGCTCGCACGCACAACACGAAGTCCGGCGTCGCGCACTACATGGCAGCCGACGAGGAGGACGCGCTCGAGTACGTCAAGGCGCTCCTCGACCACCTGCCCAGCAACAACCTCGAGGATGCTCCGGTCTACGCGGTCGAGCCGGAGCTCGAGATCACCGACTTCGATCGTGAGCTCGACTCTTTGATGCCCGACTCGGTGAACCAGCCCTACGACATGCACACCGTCATCGCGCATGTGGTGGACGACGGCGACTTCCTAGAGGTGCAGGCGATGTTCGCTCCGAACATCATCTGCGGTTTCGGCCGCGTCGAGGGTCGCGCCGTGGGTGTCGTCGCCAACCAGCCGATGCAGTTCGCCGGCACACTCGACATCGACGCGTCCGAGAAGGCGGCTCGGTTCGTGCGGACCTGCGATGCGTTCAACATCCCCGTGATCACCTTCGTCGATGTGCCCGGCTTCCTGCCGGGAACATCGCAGGAGTGGACCGGGATCATCCGGCGCGGGGCGAAGTTGATCTACGCCTACGCCGAGGCGACCGTGCCGCTGGTCACCGTGATCACGCGCAAGGCGTACGGCGGCGCCTACGTCGTGATGGGGTCCAAGCACCTCGGCGGCGACCTCAACCTCGCCTGGCCGACCGGCGAGATCGCCGTGATGGGCGCGCAGGGTGCAGTCAACATCCTGTACCGCAAGGAACTCGCGGAGGCAGCCGAACCTGACGCGGAGCGCAAGAACCTGATCGAGCACTACCAGGAGACACTCGCCAACCCGTATCTCGCCGCCGAGCGGGGCTACGTCGACCGCGTCATCCTGCCGAGTGAGACGCGCGTCATGATCACCCGCGGTCTGCGCGCCCTGCGCAACAAGCGCGAGAACCGGCCGCCGAAGAAGCACGGGAACATCCCGCTGTGACGCAGCATCCGCAGATCCGAATCGTCCGCGGCGAACCCGACGATGTCGAGGTCGCGGCGGTCGTGGCCGCGATCCTGACCGTGAGCAGCGCACCGGCCACCGCGTCCGAGACGTACCGGAGCCTGTGGGCGCTGCGCTCCCGCAATGTGCGACCCGCACCGCCACGCGGTGTCGGGGCCTGGCGGGCCAGCGGCCTGCCGCGCTAGAGCCGCGCTGCACCGGCCCGCATAGGCTTGCGGGCATGCCCACGGAAGCCGAGATCCGCACCGCACTCGACCGCGTCCTCGACCCCGAGATCGGTCGGCCCATCACCGAACTCGGGATGGTCGAGGCCGTGGAGATCGACGGTGACACCGTGCGCATCGGTGTCCTGCTGACGATCAGCGGCTGCCCGATGCGCGAGGAGATCACGACCCGGGTGCGCGGCGCGGTCGAACCGCTCGGCGTGCGGGTCGAGGTGCACCTCGGCGTCATGTCCGACGAGCAACGGGCCGCCCTGCGCCAGAACCTGCGCGGGGGTCAGGAGGTCCGCGAGATCCCGTTCACCAAGCCCGGCAATCTCACCCAGATCCTCGCGATCGCCTCCGGCAAGGGCGGCGTCGGCAAGTCGTCGGTCACCGCGAACCTCGCGGCCGCTCTCGCCGCCCGCGGCCGCAGTGTCGGCATCCTCGACGCCGACGTCTACGGCCACTCGATCCCCCGACTCCTCGGCGCGACCGCACCCGCAACCCAGGTCGAGGGGCTGATCATGCCGCCGGTCGGACACGGGGTGCGGGTCATGTCCGTGCTCCCCATGAAGCCGGGCGGCGTCGCCCAGCCGGTCCCGTGGCGCGGCCCGATGCTGCACAAGGTGCTCGAGCAGTTCCTCGGTGACGTGTGGTGGGGCGACCTCGACTTCCTACTCCTCGACCTGCCGCCCGGCACCGGCGACGTGGCGATCTCCGTCGCACAGCTGCTCCCGCATGCGCGGCTCATCGTGGTCACGACACCGCAGGTCGCGGCCACGGAGGTAGCCGTGCGTTCGGGGATGATGGCTGCGCAGACGAAGCAGCGCGTGGCTGGGGTCATCGAGAACATGAGTTCCTTCCCCTGCCCGCACTGCGGCGAGCCGATCGACCTGTTCGGTGTCGGCGGCGGTGCACTTGTCGCGGAGCAACTCACGGCAGCTCTGGGTGCGACGGTGCCGCTGCTCGGGCGGATCCCCTTCGACGTGCGTCTGCGCGAGGGCGGTGACGCGGGTGAGCCGCTGGTCCTGAGCGACCCGGAGACCCCCGCCGGGTCAGCACTTCGCGACATCGCCGATCACATCGACTCAACCCCGCGCGGGCTCGTCGGCACACCCCTCGGAATCACTCCCGCGCGACGCTGACCCTGCTCACGGCGCGTCGGGATCGAACGGCGCGGGCGTCGAAGGGGTCTTGGGTGCTTCCTTCGCTGGCGCCGGCGCCGGCGCCGGCGCCGGCCGCGCATCGGCCTCCGGCCCGTCGGTCATGATGCTGGAGGCGATCCGGCGCGGGTGTAGGTCGGCGATGTCGCGGAACGCATCCTTGGCGTCCTGGAAGTCCACCCCCGCCGAGTTGGCGAGGTCCTGCCGAGCGCTGGCCGCCATACTGCGCACCTGACGCAACCATCGGGCTGCATCCGCCGCGGCCCGGGGCAACTTCTCGGGCCCGAAGATGAGCAGGCCGAGGAGTCCGAGCACGAGGATCTCGCCGATGCCGATGTCGAACACGCCCTAAGGCTACGCTCATGGACGGCTACTCTGCTACGCGTCGAAGGAGGTGCGTCATGTCTGGTAACTCCGAGGGCCCGCTCGCCCTGTCACCGCTGTCCTGGTCGTACGCCGATTCATGGGGTGACGAGCCCGCACCCGTCGCCGCAGCCCGCACCGCTGCCACCACCTGGGGGTGCACCCCGGTCAGCAAGGGCACCGCGAGCCTGCTCCGCGTGCTGGCCGCAGCCTCCGGTGCGATGCACATCGTCGAGGTCGGTACGGGCACGGGCGTGTCGGGGGCGGCGCTGCTGTCAGGCATGGACGGTGTTCTCACCACCATCGACACCGAGGCGGGCCCGCAGGGGGTCGCCCGCGAGACCTTCGCCCACCTCGGCATCTCCCACACCCGATACCGCCTGATCACCGGGGCCGGTGCCGATGTGCTCACGCGGTTGTCCGACGCGAGTTATGACGTGGTGTTCCTCGACACCCCGCAGGCCGACCAGGCACAACTCATCGGGGAGGCGGCGCGGCTGCTCCGACCCGGCGGCATCCTGGCGATGACGGGGGCGCTCGAAGGATCACGGACCGGCGTCACCGCGATCACCGACGACTACCTTGCGGCCCTGGTG
>JBILVH010000124.1:0-5574 GCA_044370555.1 Candidatus Nanopelagicales bacterium | reverse complement strand
GCAACTGCGCAAAATGTAGGAACTTTCCGGCGGGCACTTCGTATGCTGCTGCTCGAGGAGGTTGGCATGTCAGCGCCAGAGGTGCTCGCAGGTGTGGACGTCGTCGTGATCGGGGCGGGTGCGGCTGGTGCCGCGGTCGGCTGGCGCCTCGCCTCGCACGGGGCCGAGGTCGTCTGCCTTGAGCAGGGCGGCTGGATCACCCCGGAGTCCGTCCCGTCGCTCACCGTCGGGTGGGAGCGGGCCCGGGCGAGGACGCACCACCCGAATCCGAACGTCCGGATGAACGCCTGGGACTACCCCGTCGATGATTCCGATGCGGCCATCAAGCCCCTGCTCTACAACGCCGTCGGTGGCTCGACCGTGCACTGGGGTGCGCACTTTCCGCGGATGAAGCCATCCGACTTCAAGGTGCACACCCTGGACGGCATCGGTGTCGACTGGCCCATCGACTACGCGGATCTCGCCGCCTACTTCGAGATCAACGACGAACAGATGGGGGTCGCGGGTCTCGCGGGCGATCCGTCCCAGCCGCCGCGCGGACCGCGCACATGCCCGCCGGTGCCGCTCGGTCCGGGTGCGCGGCGACTTGCAGCGGCATACAACCGGCTCGGTTGGCACTGGTGGCCGGTGGATGCGGCCATCCTCACCCGTGACCGCGGCAGCCGTAGCGCGTGTAACAACTGCGGGCCATGCGATCTCGGGTGCCCCCGAGACGCGCGGGCATCGACGGATGCGGCGTACTGGCCGGCTGCACTGGCGGCCGGAGTGCAGTTGCGCACCGAGGCGCGGGTCCTCCGCATCGAGTCTGTCGAGGGACACGTGACCGGCGTGCTCTACGCGGATGCGCAGGGTCGCAGCCTCTTCCAGCCGGCCGATCGAGTCGTGATGGCTGCGAATGGGCTCGGCACTGCCAGAGTCCTGCTCCTTAGTGCAGCACCCTGGTGTCCAACTGGGCTAGCGAACTCCTCCGACATGGTCGGCCGCCATCTGATGCACCATCCGACGGGCATGGTCACCGGAGTCTTCGACGAACCGCTTGAAGGCTACGCAGGCCCCTTCGCGGTCAGCATCTTCAGCCAGGAGTTCTACGAGACTGACCCGGCACGCGGTTTCCTGCGCGGCTTCCAGGCGCAGACGATCCGCAGTGACGGTCCGCTGGGTACGGCACTCGGTGGCTACCTACCCACGGTGGAGTGGGGGAGTGCGCACCACGAGGACTTCCGACGCCAGTTCGGTCACACGGCGAGCATCACCGTCACCACGGAGGACCTACCCGATCCGGACAACCGGGTGACACTGTCGCAGACCCTCAAGGATCGCTGGGGTGTGCCGGCGCCCAAGATGACCTACCGCGTCGAACAGCGATGCAAGGACACCATTGCCTTCGGGATCGAACGCAACGCGGAGGTACTCCGCGAAGCCGGCGCCGTCGACATCATGTCGCTCCCACTTGTCGAGTCCGCCGGCTTCCACCTCCTCGGAACAGCGCGGATGGGTACGGACCCCACCGACTCAGTGGTCGACAGCGCCTGCCGCGCGCATGACGTCGACAACCTCTGGATCGTCGACGGCTCAGTCTTTGCCACGGCGGGCGCGCTGAACCCGACGTCTACCATTCAAGCCATCGCATTGCGAGCAGCGGATGTGATGGCTGGCCGTCCGTTGTTGCGAGGTGAGTTCAATGTCTGATGCAGATCGTTCCGAGCTGGACGCCGTCCTCGACGCCATCATTCCGGCGACCGAGGCTCTCGCCGGTGCGGGCGGGCTCGGCCTAGGCGGCGCGGTCCTCGAGGACGCTTCCAGGATGGGGACCATCACGACCCTCGGGGAGGTCCTTGCGGGTCTTCCATCGGACTTCACGTCATTGGACCAGCACGGGCGCGAGGACGTCCTTCGCGAGCTCGAGGCCAGGGATCCGGCTGCGATCCGGCTGATCGTCAATCTCGTCTACACGGCGTACTACACCGACCCTCGGGTGCTTGCCGAGATCCAGGCTGCGACCGGCTACAACGCGGGCCCGCCGCAGCCACAGGGATACCACCTGGAGCCCTTTGGTGAGATTGATGAGGCACTCTTGGCACCGGTCCGTGCCATGCAGCCGATCTGGAGGAGGGTCCCGTGAACGACCATTCGGGCAAGGGCGTCGTCGTCACCGGCGGAGCGAAGGGGATCGGTCGGGGCATAGTCGAGCGCTTTGCCGGGGAGGGCGCTCACGTCGTGATCGCCGACGTCGATGTTGCGGAGGGCCGCGCGGTTGCTGCGGTGGCCCCGGGGGACATCGAAGTCGTCGAGGCGGATGTGCGCGACGAGAGTTCGCTCCAGGTGGCGATTGATCGATGCATCGAGCGGGCCGGACGGCTCGACGTGATGGTGAACAACGCTGGCATCATCATGGTGAACCAGCTCGTCGACACCGATGCTGAGTCCTGGCGTCGGATCCTGGACATCAACGTGCTGGGAGTCGCACTGGGCAGCAAGGTCGCTGCCCGAGCGATGATGGCCGATGGCAAGGGCGGCTGCATCATCAACGCGTCGTCAGGTGGCGGCCGTCACGGCGTGCCCGGCTTCTCGCAGTACTGCGCCACCAAGGCGGCCATCATCATGCTCAGCCAATCCCTCGCCCAGGAGCTGGCGGCACATCACATTCGCGTGAACTGCTATACCCCCGGCCACATCATGACTCCGTTGTGGGAGGACATCGTGGCGGGCATCGGTGAGACAACGGGTAGGTCCCGTGATGAGACGCTTGAGAGTTTCCTGAGCACAGTCCCCGCCGGCCGTTTCGGCACACCGGGTGATGTCGCGGCCGCGGTGTCGTGGCTGTGCACGCCCGATGCCGACTACATGAGCGGCCAGTGCCTCGCGATGAACGGCGCTGAGCTGCCCTGGTAGGTCGGCTCTAGCAGTGCAGCCCTTCCAGGCCTATGCCGGAGGAGCTACGTCGGCAGCGAATGCGGCCGCGATCTCCCGGCGGTGCGCCCACCAGACATCATCGTGCGACCGCACGTGCTCGATGAAGCGCCGGAAGGCGCCGATCCGCCCTGGTCGCCCGGCGATGCGCAGGTGCAGACCGACGGACATCATGCGGTGACCCTCGCGACGTTCGGCGTACAACTGGTCGAAGGTGTCGATCATGTAGCCGCACCAGTCACGGGGGGTGTAGGCGGGGTCGGTCCACATCTTCATGTCGTTCGTGTCGATCGCGTACGGGACGATGACGATCGGTCCGGATGGCGTGACGTCCCAGAACGGCTCATCCCCGGAGTAGTCGTCCATGTGATACGTGTACCCCTCCTGGACGAGGATCTCGCGGGTCCGCTCAGTCAGCAGGTATCGCGACAAGTGACCGGAGGGTGGCGTTCCCACTGAGCGGGCGATGGAGTCACGCGCATTGCGCAGGAACTCGCGCTCGGCGTCCTCGTCCATGCGGAACTGGTGGATCCACCTGTGCCCGTGACTCGTTGCCTCGTCGCCGCGGTCACGGATGAACGCGGCGATCTGCGGCGCCTTCTCGAGCGCGACTGCCGCGGTGGTCCACGTGGCGCGCACGCCGTACTCGTCTAGCAGGCGAGCGATCCTCGGGAATCCCTCCTTGATTCCGTAGCGGTAGTTCGACTCGTTGCCGAAGTTCCGCACCCCCGGCTTCACCACAACGCCGAGCTCATCGACCGGCTCCGCAGCACGATCCCCCTCGGCGGGAGTCATCTCCGCACCCTCCTCCACATTCACCACGATGGACAGCGCAAGAGCTGTCGGGGAGGGGCGATGTACGTCAGTTGTCATGGTCGTCCTTCGAGCGAGTGGATGTGGTGTGTGCGGCTAGGATTCGGCTGTGGATGACGAGGCCCGGCAGGCGTTGCGCATCGAACGCACCGGAAGCGTAGCGACCTACTGGCTCGACCGCCCTGCGCGCCGGAATGCCTTCACCCAAGCAATGTGGCGAACACTCACGGCCGATATGGAGCACATCAGTGCCGACCCGTCGGTCCGACTGGTGGTCTTCAGGTCCGCCGCCCCCGGGATCTTCAGTGCGGGGGCCGATGTCAACGAGTACCGCGCGAACGCCGCGGATGTCGACTGGGCGCTGCAGAGCCAGCGCGTGGTGGCCGAGGCACTCAGCGCTGTTGCGGAATGCGCCGCCCCCACGCTCGCCGCCATCGATGGTCCGTGCTTCGGGGGTGGTGCCGGCCTGGCCGTCGCGTGTGACGTGCGCATTGCAACGGATGTATCCACCTTCGCGGTAACTCCGGCCAAGCTCGGGATGATCTACCCGCACAGCGATACGACGGCGCTCGTGGATTTGATCGGCATCGCGGCCACGAAGCAGATCCTTTTCACCGGCCGTACCTTCGATGCGGCAGAGGCGCTCAGGCTTCGCTTCGTGGACGAGGTGGTTCCGGCCGACGATCTGGACGGCGCGATCGAGCGCGCGGTCAGCGCATTCATGGCGGTCAGCGGCGTGTCGGTGCGGCTCATGAAGCAGGCCATCCGACTCATTGCCGAGGGGCAGCGCACTCCAGATGAGCGCACCGACGCGCGGTTGCATGAAGCACTCGCCTCCCCGGACTTTCACGAGGGCGTGTCAGCATTCCTCGACCGCAGGCCGCCGGCCTTTGGCACCTGAGCCGCGAGGTCGGCGGCAAGGGCGAGTAGCCGCTCGTCGTCCCCGGCGGACGCGACCAGCTGCACCGACCTGCCTGCGACTGGAACGGCGACGGCGGGCAGCCCGGCTGCATTGACCCAGGCCGTCAGGTCTGCGGCGCCGGCGGGATCTTCGGACACGTGCGGTGCTTCAGCGGGCGTTGTCGGCAGCACGACGACATCGCCGGGACGGAGGTCCGCCGCGATGCGCGCGGCGAAGTCGCGAAGCGCGGCGTGTGCCGCGGTGACCCGTTGCTCCGTCACACCCTGGCCGTAGCGGAGCAGACTCGCGATCTCATCCGGGATGACACCCGCCGCAAGTTGCGCGGCGAACGTCTGCGCGGCTTGCACCTCGACGAGGATCAGGCCCTGGCGGCGCAGTACGGCGGGGTCAATGTCGGTGGTGAGGGTCGGGCCGCTGTCGAGGCCGATGCCCAGCAGTGCACTAGTAGCGATCTCGCACGCCGCGCGAGCCGCATCGTCCGCACGCGGAGTGAGGTCGCACTGCCGTACGCGGGTGAGTGCATCGACCGACCGCGCCGTGCGGTCGCCCTGCCCGACGAGCACTGCCGCCACCCGGTCCAGGTCGGCCGCCGTGGCCGCGATCACCCCGACGTTGTCCAGGTCGGACTGCAGCGGGGTGAGGCCCGTGGCACTAAGGGCGGTGTGCGTCGGCAGCCATGCGGCAACGCCGCAGTAGGCGGCGGGAATCCGTACGCTGCCCATCGTGTCGGAGCCGAGTGCGAAAGGCACGATGCCAGCGCCGACCGCCGCACCGGAGCCACCGCTCGAACCGCCAGCATGCCGATCTGGGTCGAGCGGGCTCCTGCACGTCCCGATGGTCGGGTGCCGCGTCACCGCGCCGATGGCCAGCGGGGCCATAGTCGCGATCGCCGCGGGGATCGCACCGGCCGCGATGAGCTGTGCGACGAC
>JBILVH010000123.1:0-5599 GCA_044370555.1 Candidatus Nanopelagicales bacterium | reverse complement strand
GCGGCTCCCTTGGCGATAGGCGGGACACAGGTACGTATGTGCCCCTACCCTGGGCGCACCACCCCCTAGGGAGCCGCCATGCGCGCCGTCAATGCATCCGCTGCCCACATTCGGTCGATGAGCACCGCGAAGGCGACGATCGGTGTCGTCACGTCGGTCCTGCTGCTCGGCGGTCTCGTCCTTGCCCCGACCGTGAGCGCCGACGACATCACCGACGGCGTCCCCGATCAGTCCGAGGTTGATGGCGAGACTCTCGGAAACGGGTACACGGGTGGCTGGGGTGCCCTAGACGGCGGTGTCGATGCGCGTCCCGTGGTTCGCGCTCTCACCGTCACCAATGGGGATGCGGTGCGGGAGGTGATCGACAACACCGAACTGGCTGCGGTCCCGACCGCGGAGAACGGCTTCGATGTGGTCATCACGCCGGTCAACCTGTGCCGCCCCGATGAGACACCTACAGAGCCCGGGCAGCCGCTGCAGCCGGGCCAGCGGCCGTGCTACTCCACGCCGAACCGGGTCCAGATCTCCATCGGCTACACCACTGGCGGACAGTTGCGCACGAACTTCTCCGACCCGGCGGCTGCTGCGCTCCTCGTCACCGAGCAGACTGAGTTCGATCTCACCCTCAACCTCAACACCCTAGGCCAGTCCCTGCGATGGACATGGCTGCAGGGTGCACCCACGTACTGGCGCACCACCAATCTCGGTCAGGAGGATGCCACGCTGCGGGTGCGCTTCAGGCCCCGCAAAACGCCTATTGCGATTGACGGAGAGGGCCGCCAGATGGGCTGTTCGGCTATCCCGGTGAATCCCACCTGTGAATTCCCCGAGGCGACGGAATACCGCCTTCAGGCCAATCTCACCTTGAGCCTTGATCAGACCCTCGATGAAGCCTTCACCGGCAGCCTGTTCGCCACGGAAAACGCGTACATCGGCTCGCTCGAGGCCCAATTCACGCAGACCGGCCCGCAGATGACCTGGGGCATCGCTGCACCGGTGACGGTGGACGGTGTCGCCAACAAGGCGCGCCTGTGGGCGGTGGTACCGGATGCTGCACTGCTCAACTACTTCGGCATCCCCGCGGAGGCCGACCCGAGCGGGGTGCTGAGTGGGGCCATCGACTCCGCATCCACCGGTGCGCGACTGGGCTGGTCGCCGTGGAGCGCAAACCTGCAGGGTACGGACGGGTGGCTGGTGAGCACATCAGCACTGTCCGTGGATGAGACCGATGTGCAAAGTGGCGGTCAGTCCATGCGCTCCGACAGCGCGCCGCGCGCCGCAGTGTCCAGCCGCTCGACCGTCGCCGAGGCCGTCAAGGTCGACCTGCGGCGCAAGAGTGCCGCCCCGCAGGTGAGTGCCAGATTCCAACCGAGGAAACCGACCACGGTGACCTTCACCGGTGGGGAAGCGCAGGCAAGTATCTGCCGGAAGCGGGGGGTCACCTGCCGCGTCGTCATCTCACGGGTGCGCTCGGACTTCACCAGCGCGGTCACCCAGTTGGCGGTTGCGCCGGCAACTCCCACGCGCACCGGGATCACGGTGACCCGGGCGGTGGCCGGGCTGCGCTCAGGCCAGGAGGTTCTGGTGGTGTTGCAGCGGCAGGCCGGCGGTCGGGGCCCCTGGGCCTACGTGACCTCCGGTCTTGCGACTGTCCTTCGCTAGACCTCGTCGCCTGCGCTGCGACATGGCAGCGAGCGCAGGGCGTGGACGTAGTCATCAGGTGCCCCACCGGCCTCTGCCGCTTCGGCCAGCAGGTTCAGGTACGACGCCGAAGGCAGCCCGCCTTCGTAGGCAGTGACGACATAGAGCCATACCAGTTGCTCCCCGTCCAGGGTCTGGACCCGGACGCGGATCTTGCTCCACTCGCCGAGCGCGATGCCTTCCCACGTGTCGAGAGCGGCCTCGTCGAGCGGGTGCATGTCGTAGACGGTGACGAAGACCTGGGCGAGCGGGTCCTCGACCACGGTGGCTAGCGGTCCGTCCCAGCCGAGATCGGCTCCCGCGAACGTCAGGCGCCAGCCAATCAGCCATCCGGTGCCGGCCACGGGGGAGTACGGCGCCAACTCGGCCATGCGCCGTGGGTCGAGATTGGTCGCGTAGGCGGCGTGCAGCGTCACATCATCAGGCTACGACAGCGAGGGCCCTGCTGGGTCGGCCCAGCGGCTCCAGACACAATGGCCCCGTGACGGATGTGGTGATCATCGGCGGTGGGCCAGGCGGCTACGAGGCGGCTCTGGTGGCAGCCCAGCTGGGGGCCGCGGTCACGGTGGTGGAGCGCGATGGCATCGGCGGCGCCGCGGTGCTGACCGACTGCGTGCCGAGCAAGGCCGCGGTCGCGACTGCGGAGGCGGTCGTCCGCGCCCGGGAGAGCGCCAACCTCGGGGTCCGGGTCGCGGGGCTGGCGCCATCGGACATCAGCGTCGATCTGGGTGCGGTCAACGAACGCATCCGCGGCCTCGCCCATGCGCAGAGCACCGACATCGGCGCCCGTCTCGAACGCGAAGGTGTCCGCATCATCCACGGTGTCGGCACACTTCTGGACTCGGCAACGGTCGAGGTGGGTACGGCTGCGGGGGAGCGCCATGTCTGCGCGGCCGATGCGATCCTGCTCGCCACGGGTGCGCGCCCCCGCGTGCCGGAGGGGATGAACGTCGATGGCGAGCGCATCCTGACCTGGCAGCAGATCTACTCCCTGACCGAGATCCCCGAGCACCTGATCGTCGTCGGCTCCGGCGTCACGGGGGCGGAGTTCGCATCGGCTTTCCGAGCGCTCGGCGCACCGGTCACTCTCGTATCGAGCCGCGAACGAGTACTGCCCGGAGAGGACCCCGATGCAGCGCGACTACTCGAGGAGGTCTTCGCCCGGCGTGGGATGACTGTCATGTCGCAGTCGAGGGCCGCCGCTGCCCGGAACACGGGCACCGGTGTGATCGTCGCCCTCACCGACGGCCGAACCATCGAAGGTTCGCACGTCCTCCTGGCCGTCGGCTCCCTGCCCAACACCGATGGCCTCGGCCTTCAGGATGCCGGTGTCGACGTCGATGAACGTGGCTTCATCCGCACCGATCGCGTCTCACGCACCTCCGTCAAGGGGATCTACGCAGCGGGTGACTGCACGGGAGTCATGCTGCTCGCCTCGGTCGCGGCGATGCAGGGACGCACCGCGATGCGCCACGCCCTCGGGGACGCCGTGCAACCCTTTGATCGCACCGGGGTGTCGTCGACGGTGTTCACCGACCCCGAGATCGCGACTGTCGGGGTGACGCAAGCCCGCGTCGACGCCGGTGAAGTCGCGGCGGACTGCGTGGTCGTGCCGCTCGCGCGGAATGCGCGGGCCAAGATGCTCGACATCACCGAGGGGTTCGTCAAGATCTTCTGCAGGCCGGAATCGCGCCTGATCATCGGTGCCGTGGTGGTCGCCCCGCGGGCGAGCGAGTTGATCCACTCGCTCACCATGGCGGTCGACCTGCGGCTGACGGTCGATCAGGTCGCGTCGAGTTTCACGGTCTACCCGAGCCTCTCGGGGTCTATCGCGGAGGCTGCACGCCAGTTGCACGTGCTCGGGGACTAGAACCCGCCGAAGTCACCACCGCCGAAGTCGCCGCCGCCGAAGTCACCACCACCGAAGTCGCCGCCCGCGTCACCGGCCGCGTCGCCGCCCCCTGCATCGAGACCGTCCTGGTAGCCGGCGTCGTAACTACCGTTCATGTCGAAGCCCGGCATCATGAGGGCGCCCATCATGGTGCCCATGAAGAGCGCAGGCATGACGGCGGCGAAGGGCGAGTAGTAGCCGGCCGCGTAGGGCGTGGCGTACTCCCGGCCGGCGGAGTACCACGGCACGCGCTCACCGCCCGGTCCGACCGGCAGTCGCCGCGGCTCGGGCACCCCGCCACGGCGGACGGTCGAGGCGCAGCCGACGCACATCGGGGTCGGCTCCGCCGGTCGCCCGTCGACCGACCAGGGCAGCTCCTCGGTGCTCGGACCGTGGCCAGGGTCCAGGAAGCACGGTGGTCGCCGCTGCGGCTCGGGTCGGCTGTCAAGGCGTGCCTCAAGGCACGCAAGCGCGTAGCGGCCGTCCTCGAGTGCGCTGGTGACCCGGCCGGTGTCGGACTCAGTCCGCATCCGCTCCGCTGCGCTGCGAGCGATGGTGTAGTCATCCAGGGCGCGCTGCAATTGAGCGCGGCCATCATCGTCAAGCCGCGGGTCGTTGACGTCGAAACGGGCGAGGCGCCCGCCGAATTGCGTGATGTCCTCGTCCACGATCGCGCGCAATTCGTTCACCCGGCTGGCCGTGATCGCATTATGGCGACGGCGTCGCACGACGGTGAAGGCCACGAGGGCCACGGCCACGACGAGCAGGATGAGCAGGATGTCCATGACCTGACGCTACGTCAGGGCCGCCGGTGCCGCGACCGAAGGGCTAGTCCTTGATCTGGAGCAGCTCGGTCCCCGTCGGGACCGTCGTGCCGACCTCGGCCGTGATGGAGTGCACGACCCCGGCCTTGTGTGCCGTCAGCGGCTGCTCCATCTTCATGGCCTCCAGGACCACGACCAGGTCACCAGCCGCGACGGTGTCGCCGTCGGAGACCGCAACCTTGACGATGGTGCCCTGCATCGGGGCGACCACCGCGTCGCCCGAGGCACCCGCCTTGGCCTTGGTGGCCGTGCGGCGAGCCGCCTTGCCCCCCGCCGCTCCGCCGGCGCCCACCGCCCCACCGAGGGAGCCGCCCAGCGAACCCGCGGGCAGCGTGACCTCGAGTCGGCGTCCACCGACTTCGACGACGACGGTCTGCCGTTCGGCCTGCTCGTCCGTCGACGAAGCCCCGTCGTACGCCGGGATCTGATTGTCGAACTCGGTCTCGATCCAGCGGGTATGCACGGCGAACGGATCGCTGGTGAAAGCGGGGTCGGATACGACGACGCGGTGGAAGGTGAGCGCGGTGGCGATACCGTCGACCGTGAACTCCGCAAGTGCACGGCGGGAGCGCTCCAGCGCCTCGCGTCGATCTCGACCCGTGACGATGAGTTTGGCCAGCAGCGAGTCGAAGGCACCGCCGATGACATCACCGGCCTTGAACCCCGTATCGACGCGTACGCCGGGCCCGGCGGGCAGGTCGAAGCGGGTGAGTGCACCGGGAGCGGGGAGGAATCCGCGGCCGGGATCCTCGCCGTTGATGCGGAACTCGATCGAGTGCCCGGAGATCACCGGGTCGGCGTAGGTGATGGTGCCGCCGGCGGCGATCCGGAACTGCTCGCGTACCAGGTCGATGCCGGTGACTTCCTCGGACACCGGATGCTCGACCTGCAGGCGCGTGTTGACCTCGAGGAATGAGATGACGCCGTCCTGGCCAACGAGGAACTCGCACGTGCCGGCGTTGACGTAGCCCGCCTCGCGAAGGATCGCCTTGGACGAGGAGTAGAGCGTGTCCAACTGCTCCGCGGAGAGGAAGGGCGCAGGGGCCTCCTCGACGAGCTTCTGGTGCCGCCGCTGCAGGGAGCAGTCGCGCGTGGACACGACCACGACATTGCCCTGGGCGTCGGCGAGGCACTGGGTCTCCACATGTCGCGGCCGGTCCAGGTAGCGCTCGACGAAGCATTC
>JBILVH010000122.1:0-5604 GCA_044370555.1 Candidatus Nanopelagicales bacterium | reverse complement strand
GCCCTAGCCGTCGCGGCCACTGCGCTGGTTGCGATCCGCCCACCCGGGCAGTGGCCACCGCCCGACTGGGTCCTCGTCGCATGCGACGTCGGCCAGGGCGACGCGCTCGTGATCCGCGGCACCGATGGCGCACTCCTCGTCGACACCGGCCCAGATCCGGTGCACATCGACCGGTGCCTGAGCGACCTCGGCGTCGACCGGCTGGCCGCGATCGTCCTAACCCACGCGCACGCCGACCACGTCGGCGGTTTGGCCGGCGCTCTCGCGGGTCGACCCACCGGAGCCGTTTTCGTCAGTCCGCTGCGCGCCCCACCTGAGCAAGCGGATCGCGTGCAGGCCATCGCGCTCGACTCCGGCATCGACGTGACTCCGGTGACCGCCGGTGCGGCGTACCAGATCGACGCCGACCTGCGTATCGATGTCCTGTGGCCGCGGCGCGTCATCGCCGAGTCGTCCGCGCCCAACAACACCAGCGTCGTCCTGGCCGTCACGGTGCGGGGGCTGCGCCTGTTGCTCACCGGCGATGTTGAGACAGCGGCACAGGTCGCCATCACCGCCGGGGGCGCACCGGCCACTGCACCCGCGACCGCGGGAGCGGGCGGATTCGACGTCGCGAAGGTGCCGCACCACGGCAGCGCGTACTTCCACCCGGCCTTCCCAGCCTGGGTCGACCCGCGGATCGCGCTCGTCACGGTCGGCCGCGACAACTCCTACGGCCACCCTTCACCCGAGGCACTCGCCGCGTGGGGTGCCGGGGGTGCGGTCATCGGCCGCACCGACACCGACGGTGCCCTAGCCGTCACCCTCGACAGCACCGGGCGCCTGCAGTTGGTACGTCGGGGTATTCGCGACTGAGGGCTGCGGCCATGCCATGCTCGCCCCATGGCGGTCACCCTCATCGTCGGGCCCGAGGAGTTCCTCGCCGAGCGCGCGATGTCGGCGGCCGTCGGGGGCAACGAGCGCGTCGACGTCGACGGCTCGGATGACCGCGCCGCGGCCCTGCTCCGCGACGCCATGAGCCCCACCCTGTTCGGCGACACCCCCGTGACGGTCGTGCGCAATTTGGACCAACTCGATGACGAAGCGGCCGCGGTGGTCAAGCAGGCGATCGCGGACGGAGTCGACCTGGTCCTTGTGCACCCGGGGGGTGTCAAGGGCAAGGCTCTGCTCACCGCGATCCGGGCGAGCGGCGCGGCGGAGGTGTCGTGTTCGGCGCCCAAGCGCGGTCCCGAGACGGCGGACTTCATCGCCCGCGAGTTTGCCCAGCACCGGCGCAAGGGCACCTCGGAGGCCGCCGCCGCGCTCGCCGAGGCCGTCGGCAGTGATCTGCGGATGCTCAGCGCCGCCATCTCGCAGATGTGCGCCGACCTCGACGCTGACCCCATCGACGCCGGCCACGTGCACACGTTCTTCAATGGCGTCACCGACGTGTCGTCCTTCCAGATCAGTGACGCGGTCTGGGACCGCCGTGGGGCCGACGCCCTCCGTGACCTGCGCTGGGCGCAGCAGACCGGCGACCGCGGGCGCCTGGGTCCCGCGCTGATCGCGAGTCTCGCGGGCGGCGTCCGCAGCCTCGCGCGCCTGAGTGCGGCGCCACGGTCGATCCCCGAGGCCCAACTCGCAGCCGAGGTCGGTGCCCCGCCGTGGAAGATCAAGGTCCTGCGCCGTCAGTTGAACCGGTGGAGCGGGGCGGGCCTGGCCGCCGCGGCACTTCGCCTTGCCGCCGCCGATGCCGCGGCGAAAGGCGGGGTGTTGGAGGGGGAGAGCCTCGACCCCGCGCAGAAGGATGCGATGTTGGAGTCCCTTGTGGTCACCCTTGCCGGCGAGACCGGTGCCGCCCCGACCGGCTCAGGGGCGGATTGATCCACTAAAGACTGACGCGCCCAGCCGTTGCCGGCGGGCGCGTCGGTTCGTGCGCGTGGAGAGACGGCGTGGTCAGAGGCCCGCGGCCGCCTTGGCGACGGCGGACTTGCGGTTGGCGGCCTGGTTCTTGTGGATGACGCCCTTCGAGGCCGCCTTGTCGAGCTCGCGGGACGCGGCGCGCGCGAGCTCCTGCGCCTTATCCGCCTCACCCGCGGCAACGGCCTCGCGGACCTTGCGCACCGACGTCTTGAGGGACGACTTCACAGCCTTGTTGCGCACGCGGGCCTTCTCATTGGTCCGGTTGCGCTTGATCTGCGACTTGATGTTTGCCACTGCGTTCCCTCTGCGTGTGCGTGGTGCTCCGAGTGATGGTCCGGGTGGTACCCGGGTCGTTCCGCCCCGGGGGCGGCGATACAGGGGCCAAGACTACCGCCCCGTACTCGCCACACCCAAATCGGCCGGTCGAGAGCGTTCAGGCCTCAACGGTGCAGGGTGGGCAGCGCGCCCGGGTGCTCCTCGGATGGGACGATACGGGGGTGTCCCCCGATGGTCGGCCGCAGCCCGGCAGCACTGACCCGGCGCTGATCCGCAATTTCTGCATCATCGCCCACATCGACCACGGCAAGTCGACACTCGCGGACCGGATGCTCCAACTCACCGGCGTGGTGGACGACCGGTCCATGCGCGCCCAGTACCTCGACCGCATGGACATCGAGCGTGAGCGCGGGATCACGATCAAGTCCCAGGCCGTGCGCCTGCCGTATCGCGCGGCCGACGGCCGGTTCTACGTGCTCAACCTGATCGACACCCCCGGCCACGTCGACTTCACCTACGAGGTCTCCCGGAGTCTCGCGGCCTGCGAAGGGGCGATCCTCTTGGTGGACGCGGCACAGGGCATCGAGGCGCAGACGCTCGCGAACCTCTATCTCGCCATCGAGAACGATCTTCAGATCATCCCGGTGCTCAACAAGATCGACCTGCCCGCGGCCCAGCCGGAGAAGTACGCCGCCGAACTCGCGCGCCTCATCGGGTGCGATCCAGCCGAGGTCCTCAAGGTGTCGGCCAAGACCGGCGAGGGTGTGCCAGCACTGCTGCAGACCGTCGTCGACACGATCCCGGCCCCCGTGGGCAACGCGGATGCCCCGGCCCGCGCGCTGATTTTCGACTCGGTCTACGACACCTACCGCGGGGTCGTCACGTACGTCCGCGTCATCGACGGTCACCTCTCGACACGCGAGCGCATCGCCATGATGTCCACGCGGGCCGTGCACGAACTCCTCGAGGTCGGCGTCATCTCACCCGAGCCGATCGCATCACAGGGCCTCGGCGTAGGGGAGGTCGGCTACCTCATCACCGGCGTCAAGGACGTCCGGCAATCCCGCGTTGGTGACACCGTGACGAGTTCCATGCGGCCGGCGACCGAGGCACTCGGCGGCTACCGCGACCCTAGGCCCATGGTGTTCGCGGGCCTGTATCCGCTCGACGGGTCGGACTACCCCGACCTGCGGGATGCACTCGACAAGCTCAAGCTCAA
This sequence comes from Candidatus Nanopelagicales bacterium, assembly GCA_044370555.1. GTDB lineage: Bacteria > Actinomycetota > Actinomycetes > S36-B12 > S36-B12 > CAINMH01. The sequence continues at coordinate 2,207 of JBILVH010000122.1, read as the reverse complement.
CGATGCCTCCCTGGTCTACGAACCCGAGACCTCGGTCGCCCTCGGGTTCGGCTTCCGCTGCGGCTTCCTGGGCCTGCTGCATATGGAGATCGTCCGCGAACGACTGGAGCGCGAGTTCAACCTCGACCTCATCTCGACCGCACCCAACGTCGTCTACGCCGTGCGCATGGATGACGGCGCGGAGCACGTCGTCACGAATCCCAGCGAGTTCCCGACGGGCAAGGTCGCGGAGGTCCACGAGCCGGTGGTGCGCGCGACCGTCCTCCTGCCGAACGAGTTCGTGGGCACCGTGATGGAGCTCTGCCAGCAGCGCCGCGGCACCCTGCTCGGTATGGAGTACCTCTCCGAGGACCGCGTCGAATTGCGCTACACACTGCCCCTTGCCGAGATCGTCTTCGACTTCTTCGATCAGTTGAAGTCGCGCACTCGCGGGTACGCATCCCTGGACTACGAGCCGAACGGCGAACAGGCGGCCGATCTGGTCAAGGTCGACATCCTCCTGCACGGTGATGCCGTCGACGCCTTCAGTGCGATCGTGCACAAGGACAAGGCGTACGCATACGGAGTTGCCATGGCGGCGAAGTTGAAGGAACTCATCCCGCGGCAGCAGTTCGAGGTGCCGATCCAGGCCGCGATCGGCGCCCGCATCATCGCCCGCGAGAACGTCCGTGCGCTCCGCAAGGACGTGCTGGCGAAGTGCTACGGCGGTGACATCACGCGCAAGCGCAAACTGCTCGAGAAGCAGAAGGAAGGCAAGAAGCGAATGAAGATGGTCGGCCGCGTCGAGGTGCCTCAGGAGGCATTCATCGCGGCCCTGTCGACGGGTGAGACCTCTGCTAAGAAGTAGTCCGGCACCTCATCGCACCATCCGGATGTTGATCGGGTAGCGATAGCGCACTCCCTCGTAGGCGCGCAAGGCGGCGATGATCTGCAGCACGAGCGCGGTGATGCCGACCGCCACGAGCAAGAAGATCCCGATAACGACAAGGGTCAGGATGAGGCTCACCACGATCCCGACAAGCACGGTGATCTGGAAGTTCAGCGCCTCGGTCGACTGGTCCTTGAGGAACGCCGATCTCGGTCCGAAGATCAGCAGGATGAGAAGGGGGCCGACGATCGAGAGCACCAGCCCAGACAGGTGCGCGACGAGCGCCCACGTGCGCTCCTCCGACTCGCTCATCGACTGTGGAGGTGGTGCGCTCCCCGACGGCGGTGGCGGACCCGTGGGAGGGCCGGGAGGAGTTCCCTCGTTCATGCGCTGTGCTCCTTCCGGTCGCGGTGCTGCACACTGGCGCAGTGCCTAGCCGTCCACCCGAGGGTGATCCGGTACCCGACGACGGCAGCCTGCCCGCTGACGTCGTCGAGCGCTTCGGGGATACCCACTTCGGCGCATACGTGCACATTCCCTTCTGCTCGGTGCGCTGCGGCTACTGCGACTTCAACACCTACACCGCGGCCGAGCTCGGTCACGGTGCGTCACGGTCGGAGTACGCCGACACGCTGATCGAGGAGGTGCGCCTAGCCGGTCGGGTCCTCGGAGCGGATGCACCCGCGCTCGAGACCGTCTTCTTCGGGGGCGGCACACCGACCCTGCTCCCGGCCGCCGACCTGGTGCGCATGCTGTCAGCGCTCGATGCCGAGTTCGGTCTCGATCCGCAGGTCGAGGTCACGGTGGAGGCGAACCCGGATTCGGTCGATCCGGCGATGCTCCGCGAGCTGCGGGCCGCAGGGGTCACGCGCATGTCTTTCGGGTGGCAGGCGACCGCGCCGCATGTGCTCGCCGTCCTTGACCGAACGCATGACATCGAGCGCGGCCGACTCGTCGTGCAGCAGGCCTTCGAGGCCGGGTTCGAGCATGTGAGCATCGACCTGATCTACGGCACCCCCGGTGAGCGCGACGAAGACCTCGCCGCAGCAGTGCAGTCGGCTGTCGGTGCCGGGGTAGATCACGTCTCGGCGTACTCCCTCATCATCGAGGAAGGGACAGCACTTGCCCATCGCGTCGCGCGCGGTGACGTGCCAGCACCCGACGACGACACACTCGCCGATCGCTACATCGTGGTCGACGACCTGCTGACTGTCGCGGGCTACGAGTGGTACGAGGTCTCCAACTGGGCACTACCGGGTGGCCAGTGCCGCCACAACCTCGGGTACTGGCGCGGCTTCGACTGGTGGGGGTTCGGTCCGGGGGCGCACTCCCATGTCGG
>JBILVH010000121.1:0-5605 GCA_044370555.1 Candidatus Nanopelagicales bacterium | reverse complement strand
CGATGCGACCGGTGTTCCAGGCACCCTCGATGGAGTCGATGTAGTAGTAGCCGGCATTCTGACGGGTCTCGAAGCGGACGTCGTCGAAGATGTAGAACTCGGCCTCGGGCCCGAAGTAGACCGTGTCGGCGATGCCGGTGGAGGCGAGGAACGCCTCGGCCTTGGCGGCGACGTTGCGCGGATCGCGGCTATAGGGCTCGTCGGTGAAGGGGTCGCGGATCGAGTGGTTGATGACGAGGGTCTTCTCGGCGCGGAAGGGATCGATGTAGGCGGACGTGGGGTCCGGGATCAGCTTCATGTCGGACTCGTGGATCGCCTGGAAGCCACGGATCGACGAGCCGTCGAACATCAGGCCGTCCTCGAACACCGCGGAGTCGAACGACTCCACAGGCACGTTGAAGTGCTGCATCACACCGGGTAGGTCGATGAAGCGCACGTCGATGAACTTCACATCGTTGTCGGAGACGTACTTCAACAGTTCGTCTGCGTTCTTGAACATCGCACCTCCAGCATCCGCGGATGCTTGCGTCCAGCACCGGCGCCGGGTTGGGCCCGACGGACGATGACACGTGTTTCGCGGGGGTTCCCGCGGGTGTCATCAACCTATCCGGAGGGCCGTTTCCCGACCGTGTACCCCCTGTTTCGCCCGTGTTACAGGACGGATAGCGTGCCCGAATGGCCCCCCGCGCGACCTTCCTGCGGCGGCTGGCCGCCATTGCGATCGACTGGTTCGCCTCGATCCTCGTGGCGGTGCTGCTCGGCGGGTGGCTGATCGACGGGGTGCGCTACGGATCCGCCGAGTCATCGCTGCTCACGCTGGGGATCTTCTTCGCGGAGGTCTCGCTGTTCACCGCGCTGCTCGGCGGATCCTTCGGTCAGATCGCACTCGGGATCCGCGTGGTGCGGGTCGATGGCGGTCGGCTCGGTACGCCGCGTTGCGTCGCCCGTACGGCCCTGCTGTGCCTGGTGATCCCGGCGGTGGTGTACGACTCCGAGGGTCGCGGCCTGCACGACCGCATCGTCGGCTCGCGGGTGATTCGCCTCGTCCGCGCACCCGGCTGATCCGTTGACCCCGGGCCACCCTTCACGCCCCCGTGGTGGCGGGATCGGGCGTGTTGATCAGGCGCGGGGCATGCGGGTCGGCAGCGGACCCTTCGGGATCGGCACCGGCGCCGATCGCTGGGACAGGGCCTCGAGCCGGCGGCGGACTTCGGTGGCCTCGGCGGGTCGCAGGTTGCGCGGCAGTTTCGTGAGTTCGCGTTGGAGTCGCTGCAAACTCACCTGGCCCTCCTCGGTGCCCACCTGGATCTCGTATATCGGTACTTCCGGCAGCCATCGCCCGGTCTTCTTGCGTTCGGTGGCCAGCAGGTTGACGACGCGGGTCGGCGTCCCCTCGCCGACGAGCACCACGCCGCACCGGCCGACGACACGGGAGACGAGGTCCTGGCTCTTGGTGACGGCGACCGCGGGTGTGACGGTCCAGTTGCCGCGCATGTTCTGGATGACGGCCGCCGCGGCACCCGGCTGACCCTCGATGCGCTTGTAGGCGGCCTTGATGGCCACGCGGCTGAACCAGAATGTGCCCGCAAGCAGCCCGACGGGCAGGCCGAGCAGGATGCCGGTCGGCCAGTTGAAGAGGATGCCGACGGGGAACGCAACGATCGCGACGCCGAGTACGAACAGGCCGATGAGCTCGATGCTCAGCGTCCGCCGGATGCTGCGGGCGAGCCGGTAGTTCTCGGCGATCGCCGAGACCCGCTGCTTCAGGCGGGCCCACCGACTGGGCTTCGCGGGGTCGCTGCTGCGCGTCGAGGACATGGCCGCCAGCCTAGTCGGCCGCGGCTGCCGAGGCGCCTGACCGGGCGGCCTGTGCCTGCGCGTAGAGCCGTCCGGCCCGGTACGACGAGCGCACGAGGGGTCCGCTGAGGACGCCTGCGAACCCGATCGCCCGGGCGCGCTCGGCGAGGGCGACGAACTCATCGGGATGGACCCAGCGCTCGACCGGGTGGTGCCGCGGGCTCGGCCGGAGGTACTGCGTGATGGTGACGAGGTCGCAGCCGGCTGCGTGCAGGTCGCGCAGGGCCTGGTCGACCTCGTCGGGCTCCTCGCCGAGGCCGAGGATCAGGTTTGACTTCGTGATCAGCCCCGCGGCGCGGCCCTGGGTGATGACGTCGAGGGAGCGCTCGTAGCGGAAGGCCGGTCGGATGCGCTTGAAGATGCGGGGCACAGTCTCGACGTTGTGCGCGAGCACCTCCGGTCGCGCGTCGAAAACCCGGCCGAGCAGGGCGGGATCGCCGCTGAAGTCGGGGATGAGGATCTCCACGCCGGTGCCGGGGTTGAGCGAGTGAATCTGTCGGATGGTCTCGGCGTAGAGCCAGGCCCCCTCGTCAGGGAGATCGTCGCGTGCGACACCGGTCACCGTGGCGTACCGCAGGTTCATCGTGCGCACGGACTCGGCGACCCGACGCGGTTCGTCGCGGTCGAGGGGCTTCGGGCGACCGGTATCGATCTGGCAGAAGTCGCAGCGTCGCGTGCACTGGTCGCCACCGATGAGGAAGGTCGCCTCGCGGTCCTCCCAGCACTCGTAGATGTTCGGGCACCCGGCCTCCTGGCACACGGTGTGCAGGCCGTGCTCTCGGACGAGGCCCTGAATGGCGGTGAACTCCGGGCCCGTGCGCAGGCGGGTCTTGATCCACTCGGGCTTGCTCTCGATCGGGACACTCGCATTGCGGGCCTCGATGCGCAGCAGGCGGCGGCCATCGGGCGCTGCGGGGGTGACCGGGGTGGCGTTCATCCGTTCCAGCCTACGGCCTCGTGCAGGGCCGGCAGGTGGCGCTCGACCGCGGGAAGGGCGTCGGCGATCGAGATGCCGCCGGGGATCTCGTCGGTGAGTCGCGTGACGGACGCGTCGCTGATGCCGCACGGGACGATGCGAGCGTACTCGTCGAGTGGGCAGTCGACGTTGAGGGCGAAACCGTGCAGGGTCACCCGGCGGGAGACGCGTACGCCGATGGCCGCGACCTTGCGGTCGTCGATCCAGACCCCCGTGCGGCCGGGGACGGCTCGCGCGGTCACGCCAAGGTCGGCGCAGATCGCGATGAGCGTCCGCTCGAGCGCGCGCACGTAGTCGACGACGCCGATCGCGTCGCGCAGGCGCAGGATCGGGTAGCCGACGATCTGTCCGGGGCCGTGCCAGGTGATCTTTCCGCCGCGGTCGACGCCGACCACGGGCGCGTCGAAGGGTCGTTCGTGCGCTTCGGTGCGCCGTCCCGCGGTGAAGACGGGTCGGTGTTGCAGCAGCAGCACCGTGTCGGGGGCGGTGCCGTCTACGACGGAGTCGTGCACCAGCGCCTGACGTTCGCGCGCAACTCCGTAGTCGATGGCGGTGTCGGGCAACCCCCACCTCTCGATCACCAATCCGGATGCGCGCATCAGATCGGGCCGACCGCCAGCCGGGTCTCGTGGGCCGCGCCGCCGCGACGCTCGATGCGGTACGCGGCCGAGGTCGACGCGGGATCGTCGGCAAGCACAGCGACGGCCTCGTCGCCCTCGTAGAGGATGCCGATGCCGTCGTCGGTCGCGTAGCACGTCGGCAGCGTGCCGTCGGCGACGAGTTCGTGCACGAGCGGGCGGCGCTGCGCCTCGCTGTCGTAGTGCACCCCGTTGCCGTATGGCACGAGGGCGAGGCCGTTGGTGACCGGGCGTAGCGCCGGGCCGAAGGAGTCGGTAGGGCCGCCGACGTGCCAGCAGATCGAACCGGCGCTCACCCCGGCGAGCACTACGCCGCGCTCCCACGCGTCGCGCAACAGATCGTCGATGCCGTGGAGGCGCCACAGGGCGAGGAGGTTGGCGACGCTGCCTCCGCCGACCCAGACGACGTCGCTGCGGCCGAGGATCTCGTCGGGGTCGCGGTTGGGCATGGTGAACAGGGCGAGGTGGTCGACGTCGGCGATGCCGGTCAGTGCGGCATACGACCGCGCGAGGTAGCCGTGGTCGTCACCGCTCGCGGTCATCAGCAGGCAGACCCGCGGTCGGTCGCGCCCGCTGAGGCGCAGCGCCTCCAGCATGAGGTTGCCGGGTCGGACCACACCCCACCGGCCAACCGGCAGGAAGCCGCCACTCGTAGCCAGGATGCGCCGGGTCGTCATGTCGTGGCTCCTTCGGGTTCGAATGGCATTCCCAGTCTCGCGCACACCGCCGCCGCCGCACGACGCCCGCTGACCAGAGCGCCCTGGATCGACCCGGTGTCCCGGTGATCGCCGGCGACGAAGATGCCGTCGCCGAGGTCGACGGGGGACCGGAGGGACAACGGTGGGACCTGCACCGGAAGGGCGAACTCGATCGCGTACGTAGCAACGCATTCCCACGCAGCGGTGGGGACGGCGTACAGCGTGGCGAGATGCTCGCGGACGGCGCTCTCCGACGCGGCGTCATGGAGACCGAGTGCGGAGGACGACACGAGCACGCGGCCGTCGGCGGCGTACGTCGGCGCGGCATTGGTCAGCGCGACCGTGTTGATGAGCGGGCCGCGCCCCGCCACGCCGTCGACGACCAGGACGGCATCGCCGCGGGTCAGGCGATCCACGTCGGCGAGGTGGTACCACGTCGTCACCGACCGCCCGGAGTGGACGCCGAGACCGGGCAGCAGCGCGGTGGCACCGGGTGCATCCGCGGCTACAACGACGGCCCGTGCCGGGGATTCACCGGCCGTGTGCCAGGTGCGCACGCCGTGGTCGTCGGCGTGCACGCGGAGTACCCGCACGCCCGTCGTGACGTCGAGGTCGCGCGCGAGGTACTCCGGGATCGCCTGCATGCCCGCTGCGGGAACGCTCGGCGTGCCTCGCGCGAACGAACGCAGGACGAGGTCCATGAAGCGGCGCGAGGTGTCGAGGTCGGATTCGAGGAACACCCCGGCGAGGAAGGGTCGCACCAGTGCGTCGATGAAGGTGTCGGGGATGCGCGCCGCGCGGAGGGCGGCGTACGCACTGATATCGGGGCGCTTGGCCAGTGTGGCGGTGGACAACACCGCACAGGAGGCGGCGTACGCTGCGAAGCGGGCCTTGGCGAGCGGTGAACCGACGCCGGAGGTCGCGCTCGACAGGACGTTCGTCGGGGCACGCAGCGGGTCGGCGACCCGCGAGCGTGCGCGCTCGCTCACCACCTCGACGCCGGGCAGGAACGGGCGCAGATCGAGGTGTGCGTGGTCGAGCATGCGACGACCTTCGGGGTACGCCGGGTTGTAGAGCTGGAAGCCACGGTCGAGGAGGAGCCCGTCGCGGCGGTCGGTGCGAACACGGCCGCCGACGGCGTCGGAGGCCTCGATCACGCGTGCGGCTACGCCGCTGTGCATCAGATGGCGCGCGCATGCGAGGCCCGCGATCCCGGCGCCGACGATCAGGACGTCGGGGTCGTCGATCACGACGCGAGGGCCGACCTGATGGCGTCGTCGATCGTGGGGTCCTGCCAGGTGAATCCCGCACGCTCTAGGACCTGCGGGATCACCCGCTGGCTGCCGAGGACGTCGCTGGAGAATTCACCGAGTGCAGCCTTGAGTGCGAATGCGGGCACCGGAAGAACCGTCGGCCGACCGAGGACGCGGCCCATC
>JBILVH010000119.1:0-5613 GCA_044370555.1 Candidatus Nanopelagicales bacterium | reverse complement strand
GGGCATTCCGCAAGATCCGCTCGCGCATCCAGGTGGTCTTCCAGGACCCGTTCGATTCGCTGAACCCGCGGTGGTCGGTGGAGCAGATCCTCCGCGAGCCCCTCGACCTACACACCTCCATGTCGAAAGCGGAGAAGACCGCACGCGTCGGTGAGTTGATGGACCAGGTCGGTCTGCCGGAAGCCATCCGCCAATCCCGGCCGGGCTCCCTGAGCGCGGGGCAGCAGCAGCGCGTCTGCCTTGCCCGCGCGCTCGCAACCAAGCCGGACTTCCTCGTGCTTGATGAGCCGACCTCAGCCCTGCCGCCTGTTGCCCGCGTCGAGATGATCGCCCTGCTCCGCGATCTGCGCGAGCGGTTGGGACTGTCGTTCATCTTCATCTCGCACGACCTCAGTACCGTCCGCGAATTGTGCCAGGACGTTGCGGTCATGTACCTCTCACAGATCGTCGAGACGGGCACCACCGAGCAGGTCTTCCGCAGTCCGCAGCACCCGTACACGCAGGCGCTCCTTGGCTCTGTGCTCTTCCACGACCCCGAGAACCGTCGGGTTGACCGTGAGCGTCGCGATCTCGAGGGTGAGATCCCGAGTCCGGTCGACCTGCCGGTGGGTTGCTACCTCGCCACGCGCTGCCCGCTGGCCGAGGACCGCTGCCGTGAGGAACCTCAAATCCTGCAGATCACCGAGAGCGGCCACAGTGTGCGCTGCTGGAAGGCTGTTGACGGAGCGCGGGGGTAGGCGTGGCACATGCGCTCGTGATCGGCGCGGGGGCGTCGGGTGCGGCGTTCGCGTGGCGTCTCGCGGGTCACGGATGGGATGTGACCTGCCTTGAGCGCGGCTACTGGCAGCCCGATCTCTCAACTCCGCAGTCGTCGCGCGACTGGGAGATCCGTCGCCTCACTGACCGATCGCCGAATCCGAACATTCGCCGCGCTCCCGAGGACTATCCGGTCCTCGACGACACGTCGATCATCAAGCCGGCGATCTTCAACGGCGTCGGTGGGAGCACGGTGCTGTGGTCCGCGCACGCGCCCCGATTCCGGCCGTCGGACTTCCGGGTCCGCACCCTCGACGGGGTCGGCCGGGACTGGCCCATCACCTATTGGGACCTCGCGGCGTATTACGAGTTGAACGACGAGATCGTTGGGGTCTCCGGTCGCCATGGCGACCCGGGCAATCCGCCGCGCACCCCGCGGCAGACTCCGCCGGTGCCGCTCGGGCCTGCCGGCCGCAAGGTGGCCGCCGCCCTCGAACGGCTGGGGTGGGACTGGTGGCCCACGGATGGTCAGTTGATCACGGCGCCGTATGACGGGCGACTGCCGTGCAACGGGTGCGGGCCGTGCGAGATGGGTTGCCAGCGCGGTGCACGCGCATCCGCCGACAACACCTACTGGCCGCGGGCTATTGCGTCGGGGGTGCGGCTCATCACCGGGGCGACCGTGTCTCGCATCGTTACCGACGGCGCTGGGCAAGCGGCGGGTGCGGAGTGGCTGGACGGTGCGGGCGAGTGGCATCGCACCGAGGCAGACGTGGTCGTTCTAGCGGCCAACGGAATTGGATCACCGCGGCTGCTCCTGGCAAGCGCATCACCACGGCATCCGGATGGCCTCGCGAACTCCTCCGGCCAGGTGGGCCGCAACCTGATGTTGCACCCCATCGCGGGTGTCTCGGGTGTCTGGGACGAGCCGCTGGCGAGCTGGGCTGGCAATGATGCCTTCTGCCTGCTGACGCAGCACTTCTACGAGACTGATTCGCAGCGCGACTTCGTCCGCGGGTACGAAATGCAGTTGACGCGGGGGCAGGGGCCGCTGATCACAGCCTTCGGTGGTTTCGGCCTCGGTATCACTTGGGGTGCGAACCATCACGCGCGGTTCGAGGAGTTGTTCGGGCGCGTCGCGACCCTTGCCGTCACCTGCGAGGACCTGCCGCACCCGAACAACCGGATCACGCTTGATGACGGTGAGGTCGATCGAGCGGGAGTCCCGGCCGCCCGTATGCACTACGAGGTCGAGGACAACGCGTCGCGCATGCTCGATCACGGCATCGCGTCCGCTCAGCGACTCCTCCAGGAAGCCGGTGCGAAGGAGACAACGGTGACCCGGGTGCTGCCGGGTGCCGGCTTCCATCTGATGGGTACTGCGCGCATGGGATCGGATCCGGCTGACTCCGTCGTCGATTCCGATTGCCGCACGCACGACGTCTCCAACCTGCTCGTCATCGATGGTTCGGTCTTCGCGAGTGCGGCGGCGGTCAATCCGACTCCGACCATTCAAGCGGTTGCGCTGCGCGCCGCCGACCGGCTGGCGGGTGCCGCATGACGGCCGGACGGCTCGCCCCCTTCCTCGCGGCGCTACTCCCGGGCGATGGATACTGGCCGTCTGCAGATCGCCTCGACCTCGACCTCACCGCAGCGGCTGCGAGCCCGGTGTCGGCGGCCGCGCTCGCGGCGGTGGCGGAGCTCCCACCCGCTGATCCGGTTGCCGCGCTCACCGCACTGGCCGATCGCGACCCGGCAACGTTCGGGGCTTTCCAGGTCGCCGTCTACGGTGCGTACTACAGCCATCCGAGCGTCCTGCTCGTCATCGAGGAGCGCTGTGGCTACCCGGCGCGGGCCCCGCAACCGTCTGGCCACGTCGTACCTCTGGCTGGCCCCGACCCGTTGCCCACCTGCGTCGGAGCCGCACCCCGCTGGCGCGCCGACGGCACGGGCATCGCAGACCGCATCCTCGCCGAGCAGGCGGCGGACCCCGATCGGGTATGGACAAGAGAGGACATCGAGCAATGGCGACCGTGATCGTGCTGTTCAACCTGAAGGCGGGAGTGGACCGCGCGGAGTACCTCGCGTGGGCGAAGTCCGCCGACCTGCCCACCGTCCGCTCCCTTGCCTCGGTGGACTCGTTCCGGGTCCTCGCGTCCTCCGGTCTGCTCGGTGGTGGAGCAGCGCCGTACGAGTACGTCGAGATCATCGAGGTCGCCGACATGGACGGGCTGCTCTCTGAAGTGGGTAGCCCGCAGATGCAGGCCATTGCGAGCGCATTCCAGAACTACGCGGACGCACCCACCTTCATCGTCACCGAGTCGATCGAGGCGAACTGATGCGCGGGCTTGCGGGAAAGTCGGTCATCATCACCGGTGCGGGTCGGCGGCGCGGACTCGGTGAGGGAATCGCAGCCCGCTTCGTCGAGGAGGGGTGCAACGTCCTCATCGCCGACCTCGACCGTCCGGACGGTGAGGCATTCCCTGAGCACGGGGTTCCCGCGCCCTCTGAGATGGATGCAGTCGCGCGCGATCTGCGCGCCCTCGGCTCCGGACGAGTGGAGACGTTCGTGTGCGACGTCCGAGACGAACTGCAGGTGGCCGCGATGGTCGACCATGCGGCAGCGGCCTTCGGATCTGTCGACGTTCTCATCAACAACGCGGGTGTCGGCTACCTCATGAGTCCGGTCGTCGACACCAGTGCTGACGATTGGGATGTCGTGCTCGGCGTCAATCTCAAGGGGACCTTCCTCGCGACGAAATATGCCGCGCGTCGGATGATTGCGCAGGGGCGCGGAGGCCGCATCATCAACATCTCGTCCCAGGGCGGAAAGTCCGGCTTCCCGCACGCGAGCGCTTACGTGTCCAGCAAGCACGGTGTCATCGGCTTCACGCGCTCGGTGGCCATCGAACTCGGGCCGCACGGCATCACGGTCAACGCCGTGTGCCCCAACCACGTCACAACGGGGCTGGGTTCGTGGCAGAACGACTACTTCTCCGCGTTGCTGGGCCAGACCTTGGACGAGTACCTCGCCGGGATGCGGTCACGGATCCCGATGGGGCGCACCGGACTGCCCTCAGACATCGCGGCAGCATGCGCCTTCCTCGCGAGCGAGGACGGCCAGTACATCTCCGGTGACGCCCTGAATGTCTCCGGGGGTGAGGAGACCCACTAGATCGGTACCAACGACACGCCTGCACCACCATGCACGGGTATGAACAGCACGAACCGCACAGACCGCATCCACCCTGTCCAGGCACGTGAAGGAGAGACCATGTCAGTCCGACACCTCGTGATCAACGAGACCAGCGGTACCCGCACCCCGAAGGACGTGGACTTCGTCCGCTGCTACAACCTCGGCTTCACGATGCGTGACCCGGTCAAGATGCAGGCCCACCTCGAGGAGTGCTACAAGCTCGGCGTCAAGGAGTTGATCTGCGATCGTCCCCCGCTCGTCATGCCCATCAGCATGTGGGCAACGGTCACCGACGATGTCATCTCGGTGCAACGGCCCAAGACCAGCGGCGAGGTGGAGATTGTGACGATCCAGGACGCCGACGGTGAGGTCTACGTCTCCGTCGGGTCTGATCACACGGACCGCTCGCTGGAAGGTATCGACATCCCGTGGGCGAAGCAGGTGACCCCGAATGTCTTCTCGCCCTCGGTGTGGCGGTGGGCCGATGTGAAGGACCACTGGGACCAGATCACGATCGAGTCCTGGGTGGTCGATAAGGGCGAGCGGGTGAAGTACCAGGAGGCCTCGGTCGCGGAGTTCTGGACCCCGGAGGAGATGCTCGGCGGTGTCCGCGAGAGCGTCGTACACGTGCCAGGGGCGATCATCCTCTTCAGCGGCACCGTCGTGTCGATCGAGGAGCGGCTGAGGTTCGCCGAGGAGTGGACGATCACGATGACCGACCCCGTGCTAGGTCGTAGCCTCTCGCATACCTACCGCGTCGAACTGCTGTCGGTCGAGGTCCTGAACGACGGGTCCGCGACGGGCGATGTCGCGAAGGGTGCCGCTCTCACCGGGTGAGTTCGAGCGCCGCGGCCACGCGCAGCGCAGTGGCGTCGTCCCCGAGCGCCGCGGTCACCATCGCGCCTACGGGGAGACCGCCGACGCTGCCGACCGGGACGCTGATCGACGGATGCCCTGTCAGGTTGGTCACGCACGTGTTGTGGAAGTAGGCCAGGCTCTCCGAGATCTCATGGCGCAGGTCGCCGCTTGCGATCCCGGCCACACCCGCCGGTGCGGTGGTCGGGCAGACGAGCGCATCAAGGTGTGCGAATTGGTCGTCGTACGCAGCGCGCAGTTGCGGGACCAGGCTGTTCGCGCGGTCCAGTGTGCGTCCTCGCGAGCGGTCGAGGTGCCAGATCCCGAGCACGCCGAGGAGCTTGGTCGCCACCGATGCGCGATCCGGCGAGGTGGCGAGGGCGTCGGCGATGTCGTGGATCGGTGTGGGCCCGGCGGGTGCGAGGGACTCGATCGATGCGCCGTACGTGCGCCAGATGTTCGCCGCGCCCGCCTCGAGCAGGATCGGAGCGTAGATGTGCTGGGCGTGGGCATGCCACGGGATCGACACCTCCACCACCGATCCGCCGAGTGCGGTGAGTCGCGCCGCGGCCTCCGCGACGAGTGCGGCGGCCGCAGCGGACCCGGGGTGGGTCGCCTCACCCGCGCGCGTGGCCGCGAACCCCTCGGTCACCAGACCGATCCGCAGGCCGGCGAAGGGAAGTGCGAGTGCTTCCTCCGCCCGCGGTGCAGCCCGCGGGACCCAGCGCTGGTCGTGGCGGTCCGACCCGGCGAGTACGTCAAGGGCTCGGGCGACCTCCACGACCGTCCGGGCCATAGGGCCGACG
>JBILVH010000118.1:0-5627 GCA_044370555.1 Candidatus Nanopelagicales bacterium | reverse complement strand
ACGCCGAACTCATCGCCCCCGAGGCGTCCAGACACGTCTGTGCTCCGCACTGCCCTGGCTATACGTTCCGCAACAGCCCTCAAGACCGAGTCACCCGCCTCGTGCCCATGTGTGTCGTTCACCTCCTTGAATTCGTCGAGATCCAAGACGGCGAGAGCCAAACGGCCCTCCGTGCGATCGGCTCTATTGACTTCACGTTCTAGGACTTCGTTGAAGTAGCGGCGGTTGGCCAGCCCCGTGACGGGATCAATGGCCGCCTGCCTGGCCAGGAGATCCGACTTTCCCTGCAGCTCCGCCAATGCCTCGTCTGCCACCGACCGCAGCCGCACCAGCTCAGATATATCCGTGAGCGTGATGATGGCTCCGAGACTCACGCCCGTCGGGGGTGCGACATACGGGAGTACTTGCACTAGATAGGCGGTCGAGGCTCCCTCTGTCTGCAGGGATCGGCGCGGGCCTCCCTCCAGCACCGATCGCATCGCTTCGGCCAAGCCCGGTACGACAGCCGTCGTGGGCACGTCGAGCAGCGGCTGACCAATGTCTCGTTCGACCAACGCGAAGAGTCGCACGGCGAGCGGCGTGAATCGGGTGACTCGCATTTCGCGGTCCACGATGACCATGCCCTGGCTGAGAGACTCCTGAATGTTCACGAGGTCCAGGTTCACTCGCTCAAGTTCATCTCCCCGTTGCCGCAGTTGCTCATTGAGCGTTCCCAACTCCTCGTTGGTTGCCTGCAACTCCTCATTCGACGCCTGCAACTCCTCGTTCGACGACTGCAACTCCTCGGATGACGCCTGCAGTTCTTCCGACGAAGCCTCTAGTTCCTCGTTGACAGCCTGCAGTTCCGCAAGGGACCGGTGAAGGGTGTCCTGGCTCTCCCAGAGCTCCCGCTCCAGACGCCGGAACTCTCTAGCGAGATCCTCTGGTGCATCTGAGGCCAGGGGCACGGCTGCGTCCCCCGCCGCCTGCGTCTCGAACCCGAGTATGAGGTAGTCCCGTCCACCTACACTCGACTTTTGCGCCTGCATGCGCACGGATTCGCCGACATCGGCAAGCGCGACAGGCTGCCCGAGGACTCGCTCAGTGCGACCCCGCACCAGGAGGAGCAATGCACTCGCCTCGTCGCGAAGCTCCTGGCGGAGGAACTGGTGAGCGTCGGGAGTTACCCGACCCTCTGGCAACCGGCAGTAGTGAGAGACATCCCCGACCACGTGGACCAATTCATGTCTTTCGTTGAGAACCAGGAATGCAACACCAAGGGTTCGGATCACCTCCTCCAGGATCTCCCGCTCCGGCACCACCGCGGATGGCAGATCAGTGGCATCAGAGCGGGTCGATCTGCGCGACGGTGCCGACAGTTGCGAGGTCGACATCTGGGACGGCCATTCCTTCTCGCCGGAGCGGAGGAAGATGTGTTGTTCAGGATCCTTGACCGTGAACCCGGCAGTCTCACGCGTAACCGTCTCAGCACTCCCGAGCATGAGAAGTCCGCCCGGATTGAGTGCGAAAGCAAAGATCCTGATCGCTTGACGTTGCAGCGGCTCGGTGAAGTAGATCAGGGTGTTCCGGCACGAGACGAGATCCAAGCGAGGAAAGGGGGGGTCAGTGAGCAGGTTGTGCCTCGCGAAGACGGCACAGCGCCTGATGCCCTCTGCGATTCGGACTCCGTCGTCGGAGAGGTGTGCGTAGGCCTGGAGATACTCATCGGGGATCTGGGCCGCCACTTCGGGCGGATAGACCGCACCTCGGGCGACTGCCAGGCTCTCCTCGTCCAGATCGGTTCCGAAGATCCGCAGTCTTCGGTCCAGGTCTGGCGGATTCCCCAGGATCTCTGCAACGAGCATCGCAATCGAGTACACCTCTTCGCCCGTGGCACACCCCGGCACCCAGATCCGAAGCATCGCCGCAGGGTCGCTTACAGCCGGCTGCGTCCGCAGAAGCTCGCGGAGAGCGGTGAATGCATCCCGGTCCCTGAAGAAAGATGTGACGCTAACCAGCAGATTTCGCCGCAGGGCATCGGATTCATCGGGGTCGGCATTGACAAATGCCGCGTACTCATCGTTCGTGTGGATCCCGCGGATAGCCATGCGCCGACTGATCTGCCGGCGAATCGTCGACTCCTTGTACCCTCTGAAGTCAATGCCGCTTTGGAGCTTCAACGTGTGCAGGATCTCCCAGAACGCCGAATTCCCGGCACTTTCCGCGCGAGCACTCACTGTGGATGTCACATCCAGCAGAGCCTGGAGGATCGACTCAGCCATTCGGTCCGGCGGCAGCACGAGTTCGGCACTGCCTAGTTCGATCGCCGCGCGCGGCATTCCATCAAAGCGAGCAGTGTCAGGGTCCTGCACCACCGTCAGCCCGCCCGCTTCCTGCACAGCCCGCAGGCCGCGAGCACCGTCAGATCCGGTACCCGAGAGGATCACAGCGCACGACTCCGCACCCCAGTGGGCTGCGATCGACTCAAACAGTCTGTCGATGCTCGGTGCTGGACCACTCGTGCCTGACGACTCCACGATGTGGACTGACTCATGGTCAACCACCATGTCGTGATTGGGGGGAGCCACGAGGACTACTCCACCGGCGAGCAGGTCACCGTCCCGCGCCTGCGCCACGCGGAAGCCGGAGCTGCGCGTCAGTAGTTCAGCGATGAAACTCGGATGATCAGGAGCTAGGTGCTGGGCGATCACGACAGCGATGGACTGCGGCGAACTCCACGCCCCGAGGAAGGCCTCGAGCGCCTCCAGCCCACCAGCTGAGGACCCGACGCCCACGAGTCGAAGTCCCCCATTTGCGTCACTGCCGTCGTTGATCTTGGGCGAGACGTGCTCTGTGTCGCCCACTCAGGCTCCAAGCTTCGGGGAAAGGGAAGATGAGTCTACGGGGGATTCTCGCCAGCGCACGCCACGCAGCAAACCCCCGACGATGTCGTTGGCGGCGGGCACCGTTTCGAACCCTCTTCGGTAGACGCAGAGCGCGGCCGTGACTACGCACCGTGCGCCGACGCGCTACTGACCGGTTCCGAAGATCGCGGTGAATCCAGTCATCCATAGGTAGAACACGTGCTTGCCGCCGTCCCAGATGACACCTGCGTAGAGCAGGCCGAGCCCGAGGAGTACGACGGCGCCCGCGACGAGCAGCATCGGAGCCGTGAGCGCCGCGCGGCCGCCCCGGCGCCAGCGGACGAATACCTCGCCAACCGCAGCCCACGCGCACTGCGCGCCAAGGGCCCCTAGGACGATCGGATTCAGCGCGTAGTAAGCGGCCTCGGCCGGTGGGAAGTACGTCAAGTGCCCCACCGCGCTCAGCACTGCGAAGGCCACCGGTGTTGCAAGCGTTCCGACAGCTGCCCACTTCATCGACGCACCGCGCAGGCGCATCGCTGGCCATACCAGTAGCCCGGAGAAGAAGATGGGCCCGAGGCGCGCCAAGGTGACCACACTCAAGGTGGCGTCGTACACGCCCGCTGACGGAAACCGCTCCGGATGCCCCGCGCCCCACGCGATCACCCCGCTCAGGATCAGCAGTGTCAGCACACTGATCGTCGGGGGGATGATCGGGGGGATCGCCGCACGCACCCCGCGCAGCAGTTCGCCGCGGGGACGCTCGTCGCCGTGCACTGCCGCGGCCGTCATGTCACGCAGCCTCCGCGCGCAGGGCCGCCAAGCGCTGTGCGAGTTCCAGACGGACCGAGTCGAGGTTTGCGCTGCCGGAGCCGGCAAGCAGGTCGCTTCGCTGCCCGGGATCACCTCCGCGGTCGAACAACTGCGGCGCAAGCCCGCGCTCGTACTCGACGTATAGCCATTCCTCAGTGCGCACAGCCTGATGCGGCGGCACCTGGTACGGATAGTCCGCGAAGTACTCGTAGTAGACCTCGCTGCGCTTGCCCGCCTCATCGCCGCGCAGGTGGCCAGCCCAACTTCGGCCCTGCATCGCGGGTGGGATCGGAAGGCCCGCGAGGTCGAGAATGGATGGTGCGATATCGATGTTCACCACGGGTGCTCCACTGCTCCGCCCCACGCCGACGATCCCTTCCGGCCAACGCACAATGAGCGGAACCTCTGCGGTCACCTCGAAGGGCCAGCGTTTGCCGGTGAGAGTGTGCTCACCCCACGCGTACCCGTTGTCGCTGGTGTAGACCACCACGGTGTTGCGACCGCGCGGATGGGCGTCCACCGCGTCAAGCAGCCTGCCGACCTCGCGGTCGAGACCGAGCAGTGTCTCGCAGTAGCGCTGGTACACCCTCTGCAGGTTGCCAGCGGTCCCCTCCCACACGTTGCGATCCAGCAGGGTCTGCCAGGCATAGGCTTCGTCGGGCCGCGGCATCAATGCCGCACCATCTAACGCCCCCTGCAGATCCGCCGGTGGCAGGAACGGCTGGTGCACGGCCTTGTGCCCGAGGATCAAACAGTAGGGCTGCGCTGGGTCACCGGCCGCGATCCACTCCAGGGCGAGATCAGTCAGGTCGGTGGAGATGTAGGTGCCCGGCCGATCGACGGGCACCCCATTGATCATCAGCGGGCAATCGACGTAAACACCCTGGCCCTCATCGACCGTGAAGGTGATGAAGGTGTCTACTCCGCGGAGGTCAGGCAGGGCACCCGGCATGTGCCACTTGCCGATGTAGCCGCAGCGGAAGCCCGAAGCGGCCAGTTCGTCGAAGAGCGTGCGATTGGCCGGGTCCCACGCGGTCAAGTTGTTGCGTACACCGTGCCGCCGCGCATATTGACCGGTGATGATGCTGGCCCGCGAAGGGCTGCAGAGTGCAGTGGACACGGTCGAATCGGTGAAGTGCACACCCTCCGCAGCCATGCGATCCAGCGCAGGTGTCTGTAGGCCCGGGGCAACTCCGAGGAATCCGAAGTGATCGGCCCGGTGGTCATCGCTGAGCACCACCACAAACGACGGTGTGTCACCGCGGGCTTGGCCGCGCGCTGGGTCCGCCGCCACGGATTGCGGGCGACCGCCCGTCACAGGAGCGCAACCAGCCGAACCGATCAGTGCGGTGCCAAGGCCAACCGCCCCCAGCAGGAGTTCACGCCGCGAGGGCTGCGAGCCGCCGATCACTCGATCTCGTACTCCGCGCGGAACTGCGCGATCGGCACTGAGGTGAGCCGCGGAGCGTACTCACCGATGAACCGGTCGGCGCGCTTGGCCGATGGCACCTTCGACGCGGCAAACCGAAACCTAGGATTGGGCAGGATGTTGCGGTAGAGCAGGAACGCATCGTGAACGTCGACCCCGGATGTGTCGCCCCACTCCAAGAACGTCACCCCGGGATAGAAGCGTCGCTCCTCCTCGGGAATCTGACCCTCGCCCACGATCGCGATGGCATACCGACCGGCACGATTGGTCTTGATCTCGCTGTCTCGTACACAGTCCACGACCGGCAGGTCGCCTTCGTTGATGTTCTGACACACCGACCAGTAGCGCACCTCACTCGGCGTGCGAGGCGCCTTGCCGGTCATCACCAAGATGTTCTCCGCTTGGTACGGCGCCTGCGCCACCAGATAGGCCGTGTCAGCGCTCGGGTAGAAGCGGGCGGCTGCACCGCGCACGAAGTTCATGCCGACACCCTCCGCAGGCTCCAGCACGGGACGATTCTCAGGCGGTCCCACCTGGGAGGG
>JBILVH010000117.1:0-5689 GCA_044370555.1 Candidatus Nanopelagicales bacterium | reverse complement strand
GGTCACGGTCGCCTGGCCGCCGCTTGCCACCGCCCCGACGACGACCGACTCGCTGCCGGCCAACTGCGTGAGGTGATCGGCGCCGTCGTAGAGACTCACCTGGAATGACGCGGCCTCATCGGCCTGCGCGCTTTGCAGGGTGGGGTCCACCGCGATGCGCACCGGCGGACCCGAGACCCGGATGCTGAAGGCGCGGCGTGCAAAAGCCGCGGTGCAGGTGCGCTGGGCGATCGGCGTGACGCACAGACTGAGCGAGTAGACCCCGGCCGCGGTAGCGGCGCCGAGCTGACCTGTGATGGTGTCGCTGCCGGAGATCGTGAGCGCCGTCGGGGTGAGGGTCCCGGGATTGGCGGGCGAGTCGGGCTCGACCACGACAGCCATGGTCGCGGCATCTAGTCCGGTGCCGGACGCGAGGAGGGTCTGATTGAACCCAGCCCCGGTACGCAGGGGACCGGCAAGTGCGGCACTTGTCAGTCCGGGCACGCCGACCGCATGCACGGCAGGTAGTAGCGCACCCACGAGGGCCCCGAGAACCATCGCCGTGCACAGTGTGGTGGTACGCCCTAGAACCGCCCGTGGTCGCTGGAACATGTGTCCCCCTTGCGTGTCGCACCCCTCGCGCACCAGCGCGCATATCAGCACTGGCGCCGAGCACATGCAACTCGGGACGTGGGCTCAGCGCACCTTGAGGGTCGTCTCCAGCCGGATGTCACTCCCCGTCGCCCGGCACTGGAGGTCCCAGGCGCGTACCGCCGTGCGCCACGCCGGATACGCCTCGACCGGTTGCGGGCTGAGGACACCGCCGCTGCACCGCACGATGAGCCGGCGACCGGACGGGTGCCGGGCGCCGTAGTGAGTGGGCCGCCACCCCGGGGCGAGGTGCCAGTGCTGGACCCACTGCTGCACCGCGGCGTCCGGGCGCTCCGAGGCGGCGACATCGGTCACGGTGAGCGCGCGTCGGTTGAATCGGATAGTGCGGGTCCGCGCGATGCCCGCGGTGTCATCGCGCAGGACGTAGGAGTTCGCACCGATGCGCCGGCCAGACGTCACCGGTTTGTACCCGGTCACCCCGACCGGTTCGAGGACCGAGTGCGCCGACATCCCCGTCGCGTACGTGCGCCGGGCGTCGCGCACCTTGTCGTACAGGCCGCGGTCCGAGAGCACGGGGATCCCCGCGGTGAACCACGTGGGCGCGCCATGATCACTGTGGCCGTGCCCATTCGTTGCCGGTCCGAACCGCAGGATGTAGTGCATCCCGCCAACTGTGTTGGCCGCCCAGCCCGTCGCGGCACACCACAATCGCCCACCGCTCGGGCGACCGACTCGGCTCTGGCCGTTCCCGATCATCTCCAGCACACCGTCAGGTCGGATCAACGCGGCGAGCGCTGCTTTCGCAGCGGTGAGTTCGGCGGCAGCGAGTTCGGGGAAGTCCGACCAGAGCGACACGTTGAGCGCGTGGTACCCGGTTGACTGCTCGTAGACCATGCCGCACCTACTGAACACTCCCGGGAGGTCCTTGCGCAGTCGCTGGTACGAGATGCGGGCCCACTCCGGTCTGTCGAAGACCGGGGCGGACTGGATCATCACCTGGTTGGTGAGGATGCCGTGGTTGTGCGGCTTGGCGAGGGGCCAGCCCGGGTAGCGGCGCGGTTCGAGCAGGGAGTCCCCGAGTGCCCGGCCGATGTCGAAGAGGCGCTCGTCCTCGGTCAATTGGTACAGGCACCGGACCACCTCCAGCCGGTTCCGGATGTTCCCGGAGGTCCAGCCGGTGCGCTGCAACGTCTCGAAATCGGTTGCGGACCCCGGATCCGGGAGCGCGTCCGCATGGAGCACCGCTATGTCCGCCGCGAGTCCCGGCCGGTCGAGGGAGAGTGGGAGCAACCAGACCAGTGCGTGGAACCATTGCAGCCAGGACGCATCGGGTGGGGCGAGACTGGCGGCGGAGCGAAGTCCGTCAGCAGTCACGGGCACGCGGACGCCGTCGAACGTCACATAGCCGTCGCGGGAGATCTCGCTGATGTCCGTGCCGCGTTGCACAGCGACGGCGTACTCCCCGACGCACGCCTGTGACAGGCCGGCGGGTTTGGGCGCGTTCAACGGGCCGGCCAGCGGCGCCTCCGCTGTTGCCGGGGCTACGCCGGGAATCGCACCGAGCGCTCCGACCGTCAACGCCGCGATCGCGGCGACAAGTCGCCGACTCACGCGCTGCACGCGGTCACGCTACCGGCTGAGGGCGGTGCGAAGCGCGTCGCCGACTCAGGCCTTCACCCCGCGGTCCACACCGCTGAGCAGGAGGGTGGCCACGTCGACCACCTCGAAGCCCTCTGCCTCGCCCGCCTGCTGACGTGCAGTCACCGCGTCGTTCAGCATGACGTTGCAGAAGGGGCAGGCGACGGCAACCTTGCTCGCCCCCGTCGCGATCGCTTCGTCGCCGCGGTTGACGTTGACGCGAGTAGTGCCGAGCTTCTCCTCCATCCACATGCGCGCCCCACCGGCACCGCAGCAGAACGACTTCTCGCCGCTGCGCGGCATCTCGGTGAGGTGGACACCGGGGACGGACGCGATGAGTTCGCGCGGGGGCACGTAGACGTTGTTGTGACGGCCGAGGTAGCACGGGTCGTGGTAGGTGACCTTCTGCGCCGGCTGTCCATTCGTACCGACGACGCGCGTGAGGCGCCCTTCGCGCACGAGGGTGGCGAGCAGCTGGGAGTGGTGCACGACCTCGTAGTCGCCACCGAGTTGCGGGTACTCGCGGCCGATCGTGTTGAGGCAGTGCGGGCAGGTGACGACGATCTTGCGCGCCTTGATCTCGTTGAGCATCTCGACGTTCTGCATGGCCTGCATCTGGAAGAGGAATTCGTTGCCCGCGCGGCGCGCCGGGTCGCCGGTGCACGTCTCGCCCTCACCGAGCACCATGAACTCAACTCCGGCGATGTGCAGAAGTTCGGCCACTGCCTTGGTGGTGCGCTTGGCGCGGTCCTCGAACGCCCCGGCACAGCCCACCCAGAAGAGGTACTCGACGTCGGCCGGAATGGCGTCCTCCCCGTCGGCACCGAAGACGCGGACGTCGAAGTCGACCTCCTCGATCCAGGCGTTGCGATTGGCGGCGTTCATCCCCCATGGGTTGCCCTTGGTCTCGATGTTCTTGAACAACCCGTTCAACTCGGAGGGGAAAGACGTCTCGATCATGACCTGGTGGCGACGCATATCCATGATGTGGTCGACGTGCTCGATGTCGACCGGGCATTGGTTGACGCACGCGCCGCATGAGGTGCAGGACCACAGCACCTCGTCGGCGATCACCGGGAGCAGTTCGCCCTCGTGTGCAGCCGTGCGGTGGCCGTCAAAGGTGTACCCGTCGTCCTCCCAGTGCTCGGTCCCCTCACGCGAGCCGACGAGCGGGCGCTGCGCCTCGGCGCGCTGGGCGTCGGTGATGCGCTCCAAGGCCTTCTCGTCAAGCTCACCCGGTCCGGTCCGCTCGGCGATCTTGAGGTACGGCGCCGCCGCGAACATGTGATCCCGCAGGTCCATGATGAGCAACTTGGGCGACAGCGGCTTGCCGGTGTTCCACGCGGGGCACTGCGACTGGCACCGCCCGCACTCGGTGCACGACATGAAGTCGAGGTAGCTCTTCCACGTGAAGTCGCCGATCTTGCCCTTGCCGAAGGCCGCATCGTCGGGCGGATCCTCGAAGTTGATCGGTGCGCCGTCGTAGTAGATCGGCTCGAGCGGGCCGAGGCTGTTCGGGACGCGCGCGGTGAACACGTTGATCGGCGCGGCGCCGATGTGCAGGTGCTTGGAGTTCAACACGATGAGCAGGAAGATCAGGATGACTGCGATCTGCAACCAGATGCCGATGGTCTCGAGCCACTCATTCGCGGTGTAGCCGAGCGGGGCCAGCAGGTGCGCGGTCCACTCCGAGGCGAAGGCACCCGACTTGAAGGGGAACACCCCGGTGTTGACCTGGGCGCCCCGGTAGAGGAACAACGTCCACACCACGTTGAAGATCATGAAGAGGATCAGCCAGGCGCCCTTGGTGTGTGATCCGAAGAAGCGCGATGCGCGACCCTCCTTGGCCGGGTTCTGCGTCAGGCGGAGGAACGAGAAGATGATCACGGCGACGAGCACGAGGACCCCGAAGAGGTCCTCGCCGAAGCCCACGATCGGCCAGGTGCCGATGATCGGGATCGCGAAGTCGGCCACGAAGAGGGCGCCGTACGCCTCGATGATCGTCAGCCCGAGGACCAGGAAGCCCCAGAACGCGAACACGTGCGCGAGGCCGGGGACGGTCCACTTCAGCAGTTTGCGCTGGCCGAGGACCTGGGTGATCTCAGCCTCCACGCGCCGCGGCCAGTGCAGCACCCGGCCCACGGCCGGCGAACCGGTCCGGGCCAAGGTGAAGAGGAACCACAGGCGGCGACCGGCGAAGGCAAGGGCGACCGCGGTGATGGCCAGGCCGACCACCATGCGCAGGAGCATCATCGAACTCACGTGGTCAGGGTAGTGGCCCCGGGAGGCAAGGGGCGGGTACGTCGACCAACGTCACATTGAGTGGGTCAGACTCATATCCTATGAGCCGTGATTTGCACTTCTTCGTAGCGGTGTGTACTCTAGGTGAAGTTGCTGGTCCGGGGCAGATCCCCGGGCAGCCGGAAACCGATCGAGCACCACTCACGCAGCATGAAGGAGCAGCGTCCATGTCCCGAGCAGTCGGCATTGATCTAGGCACCACCAACTCGGTGGTGTCGGTCCTCGAAGGCGGAGACCCCGTCGTCATCACCAACGCCGAGGGGGCGCGAACCACACCGTCCGTCGTCGCCTTCGCCAAGAACGGCGAGGTCCTCGTCGGAGAGGTGGCCAAGCGCCAGGCGGTCACCAACGTCGACCGCACCATCCGCTCGGTCAAGCGTCACATGGGTACGAACTGGACCATCGACATTGATGGCAAGGCGTACACCCCCCAGGAGATCTCCGCACGCGTCCTGGCGAAACTCAAGCGAGACGCCGAGGCGTATCTCGGTGACACCGTTACCGACGCTGTGATCACGGTGCCGGCGTACTTCAATGACGCCCAACGCCAGGCGACCAAGGAGGCCGGTGAGATCGCCGGGCTCAATGTCCTGCGCATCATCAATGAGCCGACGTCCGCGGCACTGGCCTACGGCCTCGACAAGGGCGAGCGCGAGCAGACCATCCTCGTCTTCGACCTCGGCGGCGGCACGTTCGACGTGTCACTCCTTGAGATCGGCGACGGGGTCGTCGAGGTCAAGGCGACCAGCGGCGACAACAACCTCGGCGGCGACGACTGGGACAACAAGGTCGTCGACTGGATGGTCACGGAGTTCAAGAACAAGAACGGCGTCGACCTGTCCAAGGACAAGATGGCCATGCAACGTCTGCGCGAAGCCGCGGAGAAGGCGAAGATCGAACTGTCGAGTTCGATGCAGACCTCGATCAACCTGCCTTACATCACGGCGAGTGCCGACGGGCCGTTGCACCTCGAGGAGACGCTGACGCGCGCCCAGTTCGAGCAGATGACGCGAGACCTGCTCGATCGGACGAAGGCCCCCTTCGAGGCGGTCATCAAGGACGCTGGCATCAAGGTCTCTGACATCGACCAGGTGGTCCTCGTCGGTGGCTCGACGCGCATGCCCGCGGTGACCGACCTGGTGAAGGAGTTCACCGGGAA
>JBILVH010000116.1:0-5708 GCA_044370555.1 Candidatus Nanopelagicales bacterium | reverse complement strand
CCAAGGACGGCCGCATCAGCCAGCGCAACTTCGGTGGTCACGAGTACCCCCGGCTCGCGCACGTCGGCGATCGCACGGGCCTCGAGATGATCCGCACGCTGCAGCAGAAGGTTGTTGCACTGCAGCAGGAGGATAAGAAGCTCTACGACGACTACGAGGCCCGCATCAAGGTCCTCGACGAGTGCTCCGTGACGCACATCTTCATGAGCGGTGAGGGTGAGGATCGGCGGGTCAGCGGCGTGTTCGCCTACTGGCGGTCGACCGGGCAGTTCCTTGTGATCGAGTGCTCGTCCGTCGTCATCGCGACCGGCGGGATCGGCAAGTCGTTCAAGGTCACCTCGAACTCCTGGGAGTACACCGGTGACGGTCACGCCCTGGCCCTCCAGTGCGGCGGGACGCTCATCAACATGGAGTTCGTCCAGTTCCACCCGACGGGCATGGTCTGGCCGCCAAGCGTCAAGGGCATCCTCGTGACCGAGTCGGTGCGTGGCGACGGTGGTGTGCTGACCAACTCCGAGGGCCGCCGCTTCATGTTCGACTACATCCCAGAGGTCTTCAAGGACAAGTACGCCACCACCGAGGAAGAGGCGGACCGCTGGTACACCGACCCGGACAACAACCGCCGCCCACCGGAGCTGCTGCCGCGCGACGAGGTCGCCCGAGCAATCAATGCGGAGGTCAAGGCGGGCCGTGGATCACCGCACGGCGGCGTCTTCCTCGACGTGTCGAAGCGACTCCCGGCCGAGGTCATCAAGGCAAAACTGCCGTCGATGTGGCACCAGTTCAAGGAGCTCGCCGACGTCGACATCACCCTGGAGCCGATGGAGGTTGGTCCGACCTGCCACTACGTCATGGGCGGCATCGAGGTCGATCCCGATAGCCAGCAGTCGATCGGCGTGCACGGGTTGTACGCCGCCGGCGAGGCAGCCGGCGGCCTGCACGGCTCCAACCGGCTCGGTGGTAACTCGCTGTCCGATCTGCTCGTGTTCGGCAGGCGTGCGGGTAAGGCCGCGGCCGACTACGTGGACCAGATCGCGGCAAAGGGCATCACGGTGTCGATTGCCGCGGCCGATATCTCAGCGGCCGAGGAGTACTGCCTTGCCCCATTCCGCGAGGAGGGTGGGGAGAGCCCGTACGCCATCCAGGCCGAGCTGCAGCAGATGATGAACGACCTGGTCGGCATCATCCGAACCGGCGACGAGATGCAACTCGCGCTCAAGGGGATCGAAGAGCTCAAGGAGCGCGTCGGCCGGATCTCGGTGACCGGGGGCCGGGAGTACAACCCGGGCTGGCACCTCGCGCTCGACCTGCCGAAGCAGTTGCTGGTCTCGGAGTGCATCGCCTTGTCCGCGCTCACCCGGGAGGAGTCCCGCGGAGGCCACACCCGCAACGACTTCCCCGAGATGGATCCGGAGTGGCGCAAGGTCAATCTCGTCTGCCACCTCTCGGACACGGGGATGTTCGTCAGCCGGCAGGATCTGCCGTCGATGCCAGCGGAGTTGGTCGGTCTGTTCAGCGAGAAGGAACTGTCCAAGTACGTCACCGCAGAAGAGTTGTCTTCGATCGCACGAGGGACGGCGTAATCATGGGGTACACAGCGAGGTTCCGGGTCTGGCGTGGCGGCGAGGGCGATGGGCAACTCGTCGACTACAACGTCGAGGTCAATGAGGGCGAGGTCGTCCTGGACGTCATCCACCGACTTCAGGCCACCCAGGAGGGTGACCTGGCGGTGCGCTGGAACTGCAAGGCCGGCAAGTGCGGATCCTGCAGCGCAGAGGTGAACGGCAAGCCGAGGTTGATGTGTATGACCCGGATGAACACCTTCGACCCGACGGAGACCATCACGGTCACCCCTCTGCGCACCTTCCCGGTCATCAAGGACCTGGTCACGGATGTGTCCTTCAACTACGAGAAGGCGCGTCAGGTGCCGGCCTTCCAGCCGCCCGTCGGCTTGAAGCCGGGTGAGTACCGCATGCAGCAGGAGGATGTCACTCGCAGCCAGGAGTTCCGCAAGTGCATTGAGTGCTTCCTGTGCCAGAACACCTGTCATGCGGTGCGCGATCACGAAGAGAACATGAAGTACTTCGCTGGTCCGCGCGTGCTCATGCGGGTGGCGGAGCTCGATATGCACCCGCTGGACACCGCGGACCGCAAGCGTGAGGCACAGGACCAGCTGGGGCTCGGCTACTGCAACATCACGAAGTGCTGCACGGAGGTCTGCCCCGAGCACATTCACATCACCGACAACGCGCTGATCCCGCTCAAGGAGCGCGTCGCGGATCAGAAGTACGACCCGATCCGTTGGCTCGGGAGCAAGATCCGCGTTCGCGGAAGCAAGGACTGATCGATGGCCACCCCCCTGGTCGGGGTGGCCATCGCTATCCCCGAACCCGTTGCGAGTGAGGTGACCGCGTGGCGGATCCGGGCCGGTGATCCGCACGCGGAGTCGATCCCCGCGCACGTGACGATCGTGCCCCCGGTCCGGGTAGCGGATGTGGACGCGGTGCAGGACCATCTCGCGGCTGTGGCCGCCCAGACTGCGGCATTCCGCATTCGCTTGCGAGGTACCGGCACCTTCAGACCTGTCTCCCCGGTGGTCTTCCTAGCTCTCGCGGAGGGCATCTCAGCCTGCGAGCAGTTGCAGGCGCGGGCCAGGAGCGGCCCGTTAGCGGTGGAGTTGTCATTCCCGTTCCACCCGCACGTGACGGTCGCACAGGGCGTTGACGACCAGCAACTTGACGAGATCTTCGATGCGCTCGCGCACTACGAAGCGGTGTTCTCGGTCACCGGCTTCGACCTCTATGAGCACGGTGCCGACGCCGTGTGGCGCAGCCGCGCGTCATTCACCTTCGCCGTGTGAGATCGGCCGGTGGGCACGGTGCCGACCGCGGTCTGGAACGGGGCGACGCCACTGCCAGATCCCGGCTACCAGCAGAGCGATCCCTAGGGCGAACGCCGCAGCGATGCCGCCCATCCAACCTGTCCCGACGGGGGAGTTCGTGCTCACGGACAACGGCGTCGCATCGGTGTCGGAGGCCGACGTCGACGCGCTGGCCGATGCCGCGGTGGACTCGGTAGGGTCCGCGGGATTCCCGGGCTCGGCTGCGGTGGTCACCGGGTCAACGAGAGTGCCGACCGGAGTCACGCGGTCGTGGTTCGCGAATCCCCAGTCCAGAAGCGGGATGGCGCCGTCCGCGATCGGCGTAACAACGTTCAGGAGGACGATCACCAGGGAGGTGTCGCCCCGTCGCGCGGCGCCCACGAAGGTCCGCCCGGCCTCCGTGGTCCACCCGGTCTTGACCCCGATAGCCCCCTCGTACCCCACGATGAAGAGCGGGTTCTGGGTCGCGATGGTGAAGGTCTGCCTCTTGCCGTCGGGTGCGTCCGGCATGTACCCGGGCATCTCGAACTGCTTGGTGTTCACGTACTCAAAGAAGTCGGGGCGCTTCAGGCCCTCGCGCGCTATCAGGGCCATGTCGTACGCCGACGTAACCTGTCCTTCAGCTGGGAGGCCGTGCGGGGTCTTGGCGACCGTGTCGTAGGCCTGGAGCCTCTGCGCCTCAGCGTTCATGTCAGCGAGGGTCTTCTTCATGCCGCCGTTGGCCATCGCCAGTGCATGGGCGGTGTCGTTGCCGCTTTGCATCATCAGGCCCAGCATCAGTTCGCGGATCGTGTAGGGAGCATCCTCGACGATGCCGACGCGACTGCCCTCGATGGCGAGGTCGTCGTACGTCGTGGTGTACACCTGATCCGGGCTGAGCCGCTGCACCAGAGTGAGCAGGGTGAGCGTCTTCAGGATGCTCGCAGGTGCGCGCTGCACGTGGGGGGCCTTGGTCGCGAGGACCTCGCCCGTGTCGAGGTCGGCAAGGATCCACGCGCTCGCCTCGATACCTGGGAGGGGATCGGCTTTCGGGCCCGGGTCGACCACGACGTCGTAGCCGCTCAATTGCGGACCACCGATCGGCTCCGCGGTCGCGGCGGGGGCTCCAGCGATCATTGCGAAGGCGGTGAGGAGGGCAACCGTGGGACCGGCCGCGAGTGCTCTGTGTCTGAATGGCGTGCGCATGGCTGTCCGAATCTAACCCGACTGACTGGCCGGATGCCGGATGACACGTTCGGCCAGGGCTCCCATAGCCTTCTGCCATGTCTCAGAGTGAGTCCGGCCTGCCGATCAAGCAGGTGTACGACCATGCCGTCGCCGACCTTGCCGAGCGACTCGGTGACCCGGGGGAGTATCCGTTCACGCGCGGCATCTACCCGTCCATGTACACCGGACGGCCCTGGACGATGCGGCAGTACGCGGGGTTCGGCACCGCCACGGAGTCGAATGAGCGCTATCGAACTTTGCTCGCCGCCGGCACCACCGGGCTCTCCGTCGCATTCGACCTGCCCACGCAGATGGGCTACGACTCCGATCACCCCATGGCGCGCGGTGAGGTCGGCAAGGTCGGGGTGGCGATCGACTCGATCGAGGACATGCGCATCCTCTTCCGCGACATCCCGCTCGATCAGGTGTCGACGTCCATGACGATCAACGCGCCCGCGGCGGTGCTGCTCCTGCTGTATCAACTCGTCGCCGAGGAGCAGGGTGTGGATGGCGCCAAGCTCAATGGCACCATCCAGAACGACGTGCTCAAGGAGTACATCGCGCGGGGCACGTACATCTTCCCGCCGAAGCAGTCCCTACGGCTTATCACCGACACGTTCAGCTACTGCCGCACCGAGCTGCCGCGATGGAACACCATCTCGATCTCTGGCTACCACATGGCTGAGGCCGGAGCCAACCCCGCGCAGGAGATTGCCTTTACGCTCGCCGATGGCATCGCGTACGTTCGCGCGGCACTCGCGACGGGTCAGGCCATCGACGACTTCGCCCCGCGACTGGCATTCTTCTTCGTTGCCCGCACGACCCTCCTCGAGGAGATCGCGAAGTTCCGCGCGGCACGCCGCATTTGGGCGCGAGTCATGCGGGAGGAGTTCGGCGCGGTGGATCCAAAGTCGATGATGCTGCGCTTCCACACGCAGACGGCGGGCGTGCAACTGACCGCACAGCAGCCGGAGGTCAACATCGTCCGAGTCGCGCTGCAGGCCCTCGGTGCGGTTTTGGGCGGCACGCAGTCACTGCATACCAACTCCTTCGACGAAGCGATCGCGTTGCCGACCGAGAAGGCGGCGCGGATCGCGCTGCGCACCCAGCAGGTGCTCGCATTCGAAAGCGATGTGTGCGCCACGGTGGACCCGTTTGCCGGGTCGTTCGCCATCGAGGCGATGACCGACGCGATCGAGGCCGAAATCGTCCGATTGATGGACAAGGTGGAGGAGCTCGGCGGTGCGGTAGCGGCCATCGAGCAGGGCTTCCAGAAGTCGGAGATCGAGCGCACGGCGTACCTCATCTCCCAGGAGATCGACGCGGGCGAACGACCCGTCGTCGGCGTCAACTGCTTCACCCTCGACGAGGAGGAGCCCTACGAGCCCCTGCGGGTGGACCCGAGCATCGGCGCCCAGCAGAGCGAGCGGCTGGCCCGGATGCGCGCCGAGCGTGACAACGCAGCGGTCGCCCACTACCTCGACGAGATCCGGGCCGCGGCAGCGGGCGACGCCAACCTGCTCGTGCCCATGAAGGCCGCGCTGCGGGAGCGGGCGACGGTCGGCGAGGTGTGCGATGCCCTGCGCGCAGTGTGGGGCCAGTACGTGCCACCGGACACCTT
>JBILVH010000115.1:0-5730 GCA_044370555.1 Candidatus Nanopelagicales bacterium | reverse complement strand
CACAACGTCGGCGAGGGAGACCGAGTCGAGGATTCCGCGCTCGGCTGCGCGCAGCGCAACCCAGACATCCTGCAGGCCGATCGCGGCTCCGGCGTACTCGAGGTTCTCCGGTCTGGTTCCCGCGACCTGCGCCAATGCGCCGTCAACGGCGCGGATGACGTCACCGAGACGGATCTCCGCCGCCGGTCGCGCGAGGGTCCAACCGCCCACCGGGCCGCGGCGAGCCCGAACGAGGTCTGCTCGGCGCAGTTCGGCCAGGATCGCACTCAGGTAGCCGGCCGGGATGCCTTGACGCTCGGCGATGGCCTCGGTCGTGAGGGGGCTGCCCTCAGCAGCGGCGATCTCGAGGGCAGCCCGCAGCGCATAGTCGGTGCGTCCCGCGAGTCTCACGGGCTTGAGGATAGACCTCACAGGGATATCCGGCGGGACTACCGCGTAGCGTTGCGGTATGCCGCAGATCGAATACGTCACCGTCGCCAATCACGCCGAAGCCATCAACGGACTGCTGTACCTCCAGGGGGCCGGTCTCACTGATGTGATGCAGCCGATGGACGGCTCGGGCGCCCCCGGCGTGGTGCACATCGGCCTCGGGGTCTCTTTGCTCGTGGGCTGGAACGAGACCAATCGGACCTACCCGATGCAGATGCACATCGAGCATGAGGACGGCGACACGGTGGCGATCATCGACGCCACCGTGGAGGCCGGTCGCCCCGCCGGGCTCACCCCCGGAAGCGACCAGCGGCATGTCCTAGCCATCAGCGGCGAGGTGCAGTTCGCCCGGGAAGGCGGCTACCGGGTGCGGGCCGTCATCGACGGCCAGGAGCGCGCCGTCACCTTCCGGGTTGTGCGGCCTGCCACGTCGGGCCCCGTGACTCGGGCGGGTGGCCCCACCGACTTCGACATCCCGCCGCTGTAGGTGGTGTGCAGTGCGGCAAGGCGTAGACCGTTGCGCCAGCGCCAAGAGACAGATGCAGTGACTAAATCCCACGTGTGGTAGCGGGTTTGATACGTCGCCACTCGCTTCACCCCTGTCACCCACTATGGTGGCACCATGCCAGCCCGCGCCACTCCGGGGCAGCGTTCAACCGGCGTTCACCAGCCGGTCGTCAATGCTGCCGCTCCGCAGGCATCTTGTCAGAGTCGGCCGGGGGCGCGCATGCTGGACTTCATCTTGACCGTGCTGCTGCTCATCCTCGCGAGCCCATTGATCCTGGGTCTCGCCGCTGCGGTAGCAATTTCCAGCCGTGGCCCGGTCATTTACCGACAGACTCGCGTCGGACTCGGTGGCGTCACGTTTGCAATGCCTAAGTTCCGGACAATGCGTCACGAGGCCGACGAGTCCATGCCGGACCTTGAGGCGCTGCGCGATCCGGCCTCAGCCGGTCCTGACGTGCGAGTGACCGCGGTCGGTCGGTTCCTCCGCCGCTGGTCGCTCGACGAGCTGCCACAGCTGTGGACCGTGCTCAAGGGCGACATGGCGCTAGTCGGTCCACGACCCATGTTGGTCGACGAGATTCCGCTCCTTGCTCCGCCCCATGCCGAGCGCCACGTCGTCAAGCCGGGTCTCACCGGCTTGTGGCAAGTCTCGGGCCGCAAGGACGTCCCGTGGGACGACCGTATGCAATTCGATCTCGCCTACCTTGATCAAGCCTCCCTCGGCACGGACCTCTCCATCATCGTGCGCACTGTGCCGGCCATCGTGCGCGGCAAGGGCGCCTACTGACCTCGGGAGTACCCGAGCATCCATGCGCATCGCCCTGCTGGGAACCCGAGGTGTACCACCACGTTATGGCGGATTCGAGACCGCGGTCGATGAGATCGGGTCGAGGCTTGTGGAGCGCGGCCACTCCGTCACGGTGTACTGCCGCAACCCGGGTCAGACAATCGACTCCCACCGGGGGATGTCGTTGGTCAATCTCCCGGCGTTACGCACGAAATCCGCCGAGACCCTCAGCCACACGGCTGCAAGCCTCGCCCACCTCACCCGAACAACACCGCGCCCCGATGTCGCATTCGTCTTCAACGCTGCAAACGCCCCCTTCATCAAGCCGCTACAACGCCTAGGCATCCCCGTCGCTGTCCACCTCGACGGGTTGGAGAGCCGCCGGGCGAAGTGGCGCGGAGTCGGCTCGCGGTACTTTCGTTGGGCAGAAGGCGCAAGTTGTCGCTGGGCCGACACGGTCATCGCGGATGCATCCGATATCGCCACGTATGTCCAGCGGAACTACGCAGTGGTCGCAGAGCAAATCCCGTACGGGGCGGCCGTCCTCACCCCGAGCGCAGACAGGCTGCACGAGGTCGGTTTACGGCCGGGCCACTATGCGCTCGTCGTGGCCCGCTTCGAACCAGAGAACCAACTTCTCGAAATCGCGCGGGCCTACAACGCATCCGATGCACCGTGGCAACTTGCCATGGTGGGCGACTCCCCCTACTCACGCGAGTACGTGAGCCAGGTTGCCCATGTCGCCGGACGCGATGCCCGGATCTCGATCCTTGGTTCGATCTACGACCAGGGCCTGCTGGACCAGATCTACGGCGGATCCGCCGTCTATATCCACGGCCACTCGGTCGGAGGCACGAACCCCTCCCTCCTCCGCGCGATGGGAGCAGGTGCCCGCATCCTGTCCTACGACGTGGGGTTCAACCGAGAGGTTACTGGTGGCCATGCTGCCTTCTGGCATTGTCCCCACGACCTCACCGGCCTGCTCGACACGCTCGATCTTGATGCGACCACCTGGCAGGAGCGACAGGCCGCCGTCCGCCAACGAGTCAGAGACGAGTACTCCTGGGACAAGGTGGCGGCGATGTACGAAGCCCTGGCCCGACGACTAGCCCGCGGCGGCTGAGGCCGACGTCACGCCGGGTAGGCCGCTGCCTTCGCAGTGGGTAGTCAGACCACACTCACGCTCTATCCTGTGTCGGTCAGGAATGCCGTGCGTACCGTGTGCGGGCCCCAAGGGTCTGTGGAGTAGGAATGGGAGGCAAATAGGTATGCCGCCCACTTCCTCCGATGACGCGGACGAACCCGCCAATGGCGAGGGGCCAGAGATCGACGCCCTCAGCCACTCACTCTCCGATGAGAATGCCGCTTTGCGACTTCGCATCCGTGGACTCGAGGCGCAAGTACGCGAGTACGAGTCCACCATGGCGACACTTCAGGCGTCCCGGTCATGGCGTATGACGACCCCACTCCGACTTGCAGCCGGACGTGCCCGAGGGTTACGCATACGGGCCCGTGCCGGTCTGCGTTCCATCGCACGGCGGCGGCGCTCTGAGAACTCCGTGGCCACACGCGGACTCTTCGGCCGAGCACCCGTGCTGGCCCCCGCGCGAACCGCTGTGAGCGCCTGGGCGACCGGAAGGCGCCATCAACATCGAGTCCTAGTCGTGGCGCACGTGCACTACGACGAGGTGTGGGAGGAGTTGGCCAACCGGCTTGAGCGCATCCCCGAGGGTTTTGACCTGGCAGTGTCAGTGACATCAGGACGGGCCGAAGGCATCGTCCCGGCGATTTCGGTCAGATTCCCCCACGCGCGTATTCACGTCGTCTCCAATCGCGGACGCGACCAGGGCCCCCTCGCACAGTTCGCCTCATGGGGGGTATTCAACGGGTACGACGCGGTCCTCAAGGTACACACCAAGCGTTCACTCCACCGAATGGATGGCGACGCCTGGCGCACTCAACTCCTCGAGAGCCTGCTGCCCTCACCCGAGGGAATCGAACGCATGCTGCGGCTATTGCGTAGCGACGCAGGTGTCGGTTTGATCGCCCCCGCCGGCAACATCAAGGGCCCCGAGCACTGGGGCAGCAATCTTGAGCCGGTGACGGCACTCGCCGAGCGCATCGGGTTGGCCTTCGACCCCGACGACCTGGAATTTCCCGCCGGTGCGATGTACTGGGCAGACCCCTGGGTGCTGCAGCAGATTGCACTTCTCGGCCTCGAGGAGGACGACCTCGAGCCAGAAGCCGGTCACATCGACGGTTCCATCGCACACGCCCTGGAGCGGTTTGTGGGCCTCGTCTGCACACGGGCTGGGTTGCGGATCGTTCCCACGAATCAGATCGCCTCACAACTAGACCTTGCCCAGCGGGACCGCCTGCGAGAGCGGCGCTCAAGCGTGCGAACGCTGGCCTTCTATCTACCCCAATATCACCGGATCCCCGAGAACGATGCGTGGTGGGGTGACGGTTTCACCGATTGGGACAACGTTGCGAAGGCGCAGCCACTTTTCCGCGGTCACCGTCAGCCACTCGACCCCGGATCAATCGGGCACTACGACCTGAGTGATCCCGCAGTGCTACGAAGCCAGGGTCTGGCAGTCCGAGCCCGAGGCGTGGACGGGCTGGTCATCCACCACTACTGGTTTGACGGCGACTGTCTGCTAGAGACTCCGCTCCGTAACCTTCTCGCGGATCCATCCATCGACCTTCCGTTCGCGCTGTGCTGGGCAAACGAACCATGGACCCGGCGGTGGGACGGCCTCGCCAATGACGTCCTCATGCCGCAGACCTTCGGCCCGCACTGGGCAGACCGGTTCTACGACGACATCCGACCAGCGCTTCATGATCCGCGCTACGTTCGGGTGAGTACTCACCCACTCCTCGTTCTGTATCGAGTGGGGCTCCTACCCGACGCGGCCAATGCAATCACACGATGGCGACAGCGCGCTGTGGCTGACGGACTCGGTGGTCTCCATATTCTCGGTGTCGTCCCTGGTCGGGACTTCGAAGGCTTACCACCAGAGGCTGCCGCTGCGCTCGACGGGCTCGTCCGGTTTCCTCCCCTGTCAGGAGTTGGACTCGATGCCATCACCTCCCTGTGCCCGGACCTCGATCCGCGCTTCACGGGTGAGATCTACTCCTACGATGCTGCAGTGGACGGAGCCGACCTCAGCACGCGACACTCGAGCGGACTCGTGGTCCATCCTGGAGTCATGCCGGGGTGGGATAACACTGCACGCCGCGGCGCGGCGGCATATATCTTTCACGGCGCCACACCGATCGGTTTCCGGCGATGGTTCGACCGCGCCATCGCCGCTGCTGCAGAGGGGCCTGCATTAGAACCACTGGTCTTCATCAACGCCTGGAACGAATGGGCGGAAGGTGCCGCTCTCGAGGCAGATGCGTTCGCCTCAGGACTACCGAGGCGAGCACCGTGAGGGGCGCCCTCCACCGCCTGCTCTCCTCTCCCGGGTACGCGGCTACCGACGCTTCGTTCAAGCGACAGGTGCGGTTCGCCCTCGCAGACCTGATCGAGGGAGCGCGCGGATGGCGCTCGTGGCTATTCCTGGCCTCCGAGGCAGTGAAGAGTCAGTATCGGCGTACCGTCCTCGGACCATGGTGGATCACGCTCCAAGCCGCTCTCTTCATTGTCGGCCTCAGCGTACTTTTCGGAGCAATCCTTGATGTCGAGACGACAGGTTTCCTGCCCTACGTCGCTCTCGGTTGGA
This sequence comes from Candidatus Nanopelagicales bacterium, assembly GCA_044370555.1. GTDB lineage: Bacteria > Actinomycetota > Actinomycetes > S36-B12 > S36-B12 > CAINMH01. The sequence continues at coordinate 279 of JBILVH010000115.1, read as the reverse complement.
TCACCTTCAATTTCATGGCCGGATGCGTACGAGGAGCTACCACGGCCTTCGTCAATGCCGGACTGTCCATTACCAGCGCCCGCCAACCTCTATCCCGGCTCGTCTTTCGACTGGTGATGGTTGAGTTCATTCAACTCATGCACAATCTCGTGATCGTGGCCATCCTGATGTTTGCGGGTTGGATTCCGATCCAACCGACGTCCCTTCTAGCCATTCCCGCCATCGCAGTCATCGTGCTCAATGCGATCTTCGGAACCTTGTGGCTAGCCCCGCTGGTAG
>JBILVH010000188.1:0-4140 GCA_044370555.1 Candidatus Nanopelagicales bacterium | reverse complement strand
ACACCGAACGACGACGCAAATCCCGAACGACGAAAAGGGCCAGGGACAGCAACCCCTCGCCACTCGCGTGTCGGGCTGACAGGATTTGAACCTGCGACCCCTTGACCCCCAGTCAAGTGCGCTACCAAGCTGCGCTACAGCCCGCTACCCGCCAGTGCGGGCTGCGACAGCCTATCCCACTGTCCCATCCGACTGGGAGCGCAGGTTCTGCGCTCGATCGCGGAGTGCACGTTCGGCCTCGTGCTTGCGCAGTATTGCCTCCAGACGACTGCGATCTGCCCGTGACAGCTCCCCGCCACCCGCGACCTGCCGTTCCATCGCCGCGATGTAACGCTCCTCGGATCGCGGCCGGATGATGCCGGTCCACAGCGTGTAGGCCTCCGGGAGGAAAATGCTGTAGACACTGCCCACGATCAGCACGATCGACGCAAGGATCAGCAGGCTCACGAATGAGTCGGCTAGGAGCGGTGGCAGGTTCTCGTACTGCCAGGGGATTGAGTTCGTGGCGTAGTACTCGGCCGCGTAGTTGTTCACGGGCAATTGGCGGTCGGCGAAGTTGGGGAACTCCCCCGGATCGCTCCAAGCTCCCCCCACCGCGAAGACCTGAACAAGCTCCTGGGCAATGGCGTAGACCGCAGCCGGACTGACATGCTCGTCTACTACGACGGTCCCCAACTGACCGACGGTGGGGACGGGCTCAGCCGGGATCGGCGGACTCAGCTGGATCGACCCGACCGGGATGTCCATGGCTTGGGCGGAGGCGATGCGATCGGCCACCGCCAATGATTCCGGGATAGCGACGAGCCGTACGTCACCGGCGATGGCTGCCGCACGTAAGTACTCAATGCGGTTGTCCCACAGCGTCGCGGTCACGTCTGGATCTGCTGCGGCGAACTCTTCCGCTGTGGGCCTCGCGGGCAGATGCACGAAGGTGGTGTTCGCTTGCGTCACGCCGAAAAGTGCGAACAACTGGGTCAGGAAGACCTCCCGGATCGAGCCGACGGGCCCGATATCGATGCGCAGACCCCGCATCTGTGAGATCGAGGTGATGCCGTGGGAGCCGGGCCAGGTCCCAAAGACGTAGGGCTGCCTCGACACGGTGCCCACCGACGTCACAGTCGGGTAGCGCTCAGCGTCGACCGTGTCCTGGACGAACGTCACGTCTACCGGATTGTCAGGGTCGGACAGAAGGTCGATCAATTCCGAGGTCCGCTCCGTCGACACCACATCGACGTCGAAACCTCGCCGCTCCAGTCCGGTCTTGAGGCTCAGAGCGAATTCGTAGCTGGCCGAACCCGGCGTGGCGGTTCCCAGAGTCAGGCGCTGGTCACGATTGACGGTGGCAAGGATGAAAACCCCGACCAGTGCCGTGATCACGAGCACTGCGAGGAGAAGTGGTACGACTCGCCGGACACCCACGGGCAGAGCCTACCCGTGGAGGCGTCACACGCCCCGATGACGCAGGTGCCCCTAACCCGACCGCAGGAGCCTGCGGAGGATCTTGCCGGATGGCGACTTGGGGATCATCTCGAGGAAGTCAACGTGTCGCACTCGCTTGTACGTCGCGACATGCTCGGCCACGAAGGCCATGACCTCGTCGGCGGTCAATGCCGGATCGCGCGCCACCACGAACGCCTTGGGGACCTCACCTGACTCCTCATCGGCCACGCCGATCACTGCGACATCGGCGATCTGAGGGTGAGTGAGCAAGAGCGCCTCGAGCTCGGCGGGGGCGACCTGGAACCCCTTGACCTTGATCAACTCCTTCACTCGGTCGACCACCGTCATGTAGCCCTCGTCGTCGATGACGGCGATGTCACCGGTCTTCAGCCAGCCGTCTGAGGTGATCATCGCGTTCGTGGCGTCTAGGTTATTCAAGTAGCCACGCATCACTTGCGGCCCTTGCACCCACAACTCCCCCGGCTCACCCGCCGCCACATCGAGCCCGGTCTCGGGATCGACCAGCCTCGTGGCCGTGTTGGGTACCGCGCGACCTGATGTGCCGTGACACTCCTCCCCCGGCATCGCGCAGTGCGTTACCGGCGACAACTCGGTCATCCCGTAGCCCTGGCTGATGGCACAGCCAACGCGCTCCTGCGCCACGAGGGTGAGCTCCGCGCCGAGCGGTGCTGCACCGGACATGATGTGCCGCAACGACGACAAGTCGTACTCATCGACCAGCGGGTGCTTCGCGAGCGCGAGCACGATGGGCGGGACGGCGAAGAACCGAGTCACCCGCTGCTCCTGTATCAGACCCAGGGCGCCAGCCAGATCGAAACGCGGCATGGTCACGACCTGGACTCCGCGCTCCAGCAGCCCATTCATCACGACCTGCATTCCGTAGATGTGGAAGAACGGCAGCACGGCGAGTGCGACCTCACCGGACTGGCACTGCAGGGCGGCCTGTACCTGCCGCAGGTTCGCGACAAGGTTGCGGTGGGTGAGCATGACACCCTTGGGCAACCCCGTCGTGCCGGAGGAGTACGGCAGGACCGCAATGTGCTCTGCCACGTCGACCGCAACCTGCTCGAGTGGCTCCCCGTCAACGTTGTCCAGGCGCTCGGTCACAACTCCGCCCGCGGGCGACGTGGTCACTCCGATGCTCCAACCGTGCGTGACGTCAGTCCCACGCACAGCCTCTTCGGCGACGGGGAGTACTGCTTCGGCCGCGATGACGAAGCTCGCTCGCGAGTCAACCAACTGATAGCGGATCTCCTCGGCGGTGTACGCCGGATTCACCGTGGTGAGGGTGCCGCCGGCCGTGACCACCGCGTGAAAGGCGACCGCGTAATCGGGCGAGTTAGGTGCCACGAGAGCAACGACAGTGCCCGCACCCACCCCGCGTGCGGCGAGCCCGCCTGCCAGACGACGCACACGTTCAACCAGACCCCCGAAGGTGTACGTCGCACCCGTCAGACCATCGCGCAGCGCGATGGCATCGCCTCGGGTCGCCGCTTGGCTGAACACGAAGTCTGAGATCGTGACGTCGGGGATCTCGACGTCGGGGAAAGGGCTCCGGTAGATCATCCCCGGAGCATGCCAGGCTCGCGGCGTCAGCGCCGACGTTTCTCCTTGACCCGCATCGACAGGCGAATGGGACTTCCGGTGAAGCCGAACTCTTCACGCAGCCTGCGCTCCAGGAACCGTCGGTAGCCTGCCTCCAGGAACCCGTTGGTGAACAGCACGAATGTCGGCGGACGCACGCCTACCTGGGTGGCAAACAGGATCCGCGGCTGCTTCCCGCCGCGGACCGGGTGCGGGTGCTCGGCGACCACGGCGGAGATGAAGGAGTTCAGGGCCGAGGTCGGTACGCGCGTCTCCCATCCGGCCAGGGCGGTGTCGAGTGCCGCGACGAGCTTGTCGACGTGGCGGCCCGTGCGCGCGGAGACGTTTACTCGCGGCGCCCATGCGACCTGACCGAGGTCCTGGTCGATCTCCCGCTCCAGATAGCGCTGCCGCTCCTCGTCGACGAGGTCCCATTTGTTGTAGGCGATCACCAGGGCGCGACCGGCTTCGACTGCCATGGACACGATGCGCACGTCCTGCTCACCCATCGGCTCGGACGCGTCGACGAGGACCATGGCAATCTCCGAACGCTCCAGCGCGGCCTGGGTACGCAGCGACGCGTAGTACTCGTGACCGCTGGCCTCCCGAACCTTGCGGCGAATCCCGGCGGTGTCAACGAACCACCACTCGCGGTCTCCGAGCACGACGAGTTCGTCGACTGGATCGACCGTCGTGCCCGCCTGTGCATCGACGACGGAGCGCACCCCGCCCGCAAGACGGTTGAGCATCGACGACTTGCCGACATTCGGGCGGCCCACCAGGGCGACTCGACGCGGGCCCGTGTCACGCACCCGCCCTTCACCCTCCGCGGGGAGCGCTCCGACGACCGCATCAAGCAGGTCGCCGCTGCCGCGACCGTGGAGGGAGGACACCATGTGCGGCTCGCCGAGCCCGAGTGACCACAGTTGCGCCGCATCGGCCTCATCGCGCAGGTCGTCGACCTTGTTGGCAACTAGGATCACCGGCACACCGGCCTTGCGCAGGACTCGTACCACGGACTCGTCCGCCTCCAGCGCGCCGACGTTGGCGTCGACGACGAACATCACGACATCGGCGTCGGCTATCGCCCGTTCA
>JBILVH010000192.1:0-4087 GCA_044370555.1 Candidatus Nanopelagicales bacterium | reverse complement strand
ATGATCGTGCCCGGTGTCTTCGACCGCCGCGTGCCCCTGGCCGTGGCGTACGCCGTTGCAGAGGCCGCCCGCGCGGACGGCGTCGCCCGCCTCTGACCCCCCGTGCCTCACGGTGTCAAAACGCTCTATGAAACGGGACGTTTTGACACCGTGAGGAGGGGCGGGGGTGCGGGGGCTGGTGGGGTCGTGCGGGGCTAGGTTGTGTGCATGTTCGCTGTGTACGCCGACCGCCCCGAACCGAAGGATCCGCTCTCCGCGCTCGTAGTGGGTGAACGCCCCGAACCCGAGGTGCCGGATGGCTGGGTGGTCATCGACGTACGGGCGGCCAGCCTGAACCACCACGACCTGTGGACCCTCCGCGGGGTCGGCATCAGCGCCGACCGTTTCCCGATGATCCTCGGCTGCGATGCGGCCGGCATCGACCCCGAAGGTCGAGAGGTCATCGTGCACGCGGTGATCGGTGACCCGACTGCCGGTCGGGGGGATGAGACCTTCGACCCGAAGCGTTCGCTCTTGTCGGAGGTCTACCAGGGGTCATTCGCCGAGCAGGTCGCTGTGCCGGCCCGCAACGTGATCGCTAAGCCCGCCGAGCTCACCTGGGCCGAGGCGGCCTGCCTGCCGACCGCGTGGTTGACGGCCTACCGCATGATCGCGACCCGCTCGGGCACCTCGCCCGGCGACACGATCCTCGTGCAGGGGGCCGGCGGGGGAGTGGCGACCGCGTGCATCGCACTCGGCAAGGCCCTCGGTCTGCGGGTGTGGGCGACCTCGCGCGAGGAGTCGAAGCGAGCGCGTGCACTGGAGCTCGGCGCCGACGATGTCTTCGAATCCGGTGCGCGACTGCCCGACCGGGTCGACGCGGTGATGGAGACGGTTGGGGAGGCGACGTGGTCGCACTCGCTGAAGTCGCTGCGGCCCGGCGGCACGCTTGTCGTCTCTGGTGCGACCAGCGGACTCAACCCACCGGCTGACCTCGCGCGCGTGTTCTTCCTGCAGCTGTCGGTCGTCGGCTCGACGATGGGCACCCTCGAGGAACTCGTCGCGCTGAGTGAGTTGTGCGTGCGCACCGGCGTCCGGCCGCTGATCCACCGTGAGATGCCGATGGCCGAGGCGCGCACGGGCTTCGAGATGCTCGCATCGGGTGAGCTCTTCGGCAAGGTCGTTCTCACGCGCTGAGCGTCACTCGTCGTCGTCGGCGCGGGCAAGCCACGTCGCTAGGCGCTCGATCGGCGTCTCGAACTCGGGGTTGAGATCGACGAAGGTGCGCAGCTGGTCGGCCAGCCATTCGATCGTGACGTCTTCCCCGCCGCGTCGACGGGCGAGTTCTTCGATCCCGCGATCGGTGAAGTACACGCCGGTGTCCTAGGCGAAGGCGGCGTCGATGACCGCGCGCTGCTCGACCTCGTGGCGGTGGTGCGCCCCGACCGCGGGAGAGGACGACGACGGCCGCGAGACGACGCGCAGCGGGCGGCCGATGACCTCGGGCAGGTTGATGGCGAGGAACGACCAGGCGCCCTGGTTCGCCGGCTCCTCCTGCACCCACACGACCTCGGCGTCGCCGTACTGATCCAGTGTCGGCGGCAGGGTGCGCCACGGCACGGGGTAGAAGCGCTCGAGTCGGACGATCGCCACGTCGGTGCGGCCGGTGGCCTCTCGTTCGGCCGCGAGGTCGTAGTAGACCTTGCCCGCGCACAGGAGCACGCGCTTGACGCCGGCCGGGTCAACGGTCGTATCGGGCAGGACGGGGCGGAACGTGCCGGTGGTGAAGTCCGAAACCGCCGAGGTGGCCGCCTTCGCACGCAGCAGCGACTTCGGTGTGAAGATCACCAGCGGTCGCGTCAACTGCGACATGACCTGCCAGCGCAAGAGGTGGAAGTACGACGCGGGCGTCGACGGCATCGAGACGGTCATGTTGTCCTGCGCGCACAGTTGCAGGAATCGCTCCACGCGTGCGGAGGAGTGGTCAGGCCCCTGGCCTTCGTACCCGTGGGGGAGGAGCAGGACGAGCGAGGAACGCTGGTTCCACTTCTGCTCGCCCGCGGAGATGAACTCGTCAGTGATGGTTTGCGCACCGTTGACGAAGTCGCCGAACTGCGCCTCCCACATGACAAGCATGTCGGGTCGCTCGACCGAGTAGCCGTACTCGAAGCCGAGGGCAGCGAACTCGCTGAGGAGGGAGTCGTAGACCCACAGCCGTGCGTCGCCCCGGTAGCACTGCTTGAGCGGCTTGTACTGCCAGCCGGTCGACTTGTCGACGATGACCGCGTGCCGGTGACCGAACGTGCCGCGACGGGAGTCCTGGCCGGCCAGCCGCACGCTGCGCCCGTCGAGCAGGAGCGACCCCATCGCGAGGGCCTCCGCCATGCCCCAGTCGATCGCGTCATCGGCAACCATCTGCGATCTGCGCTGCAACTGCGGGGCCAGGCGCGGGTGCACGGTGAATCCATCGGGCATCGTGAGCTGGGAGGCGACGACGAGGTCGACCTGCTCGCGGGTGATCGAGGTGTCGACCTCGAGTGCCGGGATCTGCGGGGTGAGTGTGGTCTGGCCCTCGCGCACGATCTGGCTCGAGTGCTTGCTGAACGCCTCGTGCGCATCGTCGTGGCCCTCACCGTGGGTCTCCTGGAAGACTCGCTCGAGCTGGCCTTGAAAGTGCTTGAGCGCCTCCTCGGCCTCCTCGAGGGAGATGTCCCCGCGCCCGATGAGCGACTCGGTGTAGTGCTTCCGCGTCGACCGCTTGTTGTCGATGATCTCGTACATCAACGGCTGCGTGAGCGACGGGTCGTCCGCCTCATTGTGGCCGCGACGGCGGTAGCAGACCAGGTCGATCACGACGTCCTTGTGGAATGCCTGGCGGAAGGCGAAGGCGAGGCGTGCGACGCGCACGACGGCTTCGGGGTCGTCACCATTCACATGGAAGATCGGCGCCTGCACCATCCGCGCGACGTCGGTCGCGTAGACCGACGAGCGGCTGTAGCGCGGCGAGGTGGTGAAGCCGACCTGATTGTTCACCACGATGTGTACGGTGCCCCCGGTGCGATAGCCCTGGAGCTGCGACAGGTGCAGGGTCTCGGCGACAACCCCTTGACCCGCGAAGGCTGCATCACCGTGGAGCAGGACGGCGAGTACGTCGAACTGCTGCTCGCGCGGCAGGCGGTCCTGCTTCGCGCGCACGATGCCTTCAAGCACGGGGTTCACGGCTTCGAGGTGCGATGGGTTGGCGGCGAGGTAGACGCGGGTCTCGGCTCCGTCCTCGGCGCGGAAGGTGCCACTCGTACCGAGGTGGTACTTCACGTCACCGGAACCCTGCACCGACTCCTCGCCGTAGTTGCCCTCGAACTCGCGGAAGATCTGCGCGTAGGACTTGCCCGCGACGTTGGCCAGGACGTTCAAGCGCCCGCGGTGCGGCATACCGATGCAGACTTCTTGGATCGAGTCATGTGCGGCTGACTCGAGGACGGCATCGAGGAGCGGGATGGTCGACTCGGCCCCTTCGAGGCTGAACCGCTTCTGCCCGACGTACTTCGTGTGGAGGAAGGTCTCGAATGCCTCGGCCTCGTTCAATTTGCGGAGGATGCGCAACTGCTCCTCGCGCGCGGGCTTGAGGTGTGGGATCTCGACGCGGTCCTGGATCCACTTGCGCTGCTCCGGGTCCTGCATGTGCATGTACTCGATGCCGACGGTGCGCGTGTAGGTATCGCGCAGGACGCCGAGGATCTCGCGCAGTTTCATGAGCGGGCGGCCGGCGAACCCGCCCGTGGCGAACACGCGGTCGAGATCCCACAGCGTCAGACCGTGCGACAGGACGTCAAGGTCCGGGTGGGAGCGCTGCTTGTACTCCAGTGGGTCGGTGTCGGCCATGAGGTGACCGCGCACGCGGTATGCGTGGATGACCTCCTGGACGCGGACGGTCTTGTCGAGGTCGGTCTCGTGCGATGCCGAGACGTCGTGCGCCCAGCGGACCGGCTCGTAGGGGACGCGCAGCGACCGGAAGACCTCGTCGTAGAAGCCGTCCTCGCCGAGGAGCAGGGCGTGGATGCGGGCGAGGAACTCCCCCGACTGCGCCCCCTGGATGATCCGGTGGTCG
>JBILVH010000105.1:0-6028 GCA_044370555.1 Candidatus Nanopelagicales bacterium | reverse complement strand
CAGCGACGCCGATCGGTGGATGATCACCTGCAGATCGTCCGGCTCGTAGAAGTCCATGTGCGCTGTGAATCCGAAACGGTCTCGCAAGGGGCCGGGGAGCAGGCCGGCGCGGGTCGTGGCCGCCACCAGGGTGAAGGGCTCGAGAGCGAGCGGGATGGCGGTCGCCCCCGGACCCTTGCCGACCATGACGTCGACGCGGAAGTCCTCCATCGCGAGGTACAGCATTTCCTCGGCGGCGCGGGATGTGCGGTGCACCTCGTCGAGGAACAGCACCTCACCCGGCTGCAGACTCGTCAGGACGGCCGCTAGGTCGCCGGCGTGCTGGATGGCAGGCCCGGAGGTGATGCGCAGCGGAACCTCGAGCTCATTGGCGATGATCGTCGCGAGGGTGGTCTTGCCGAGTCCGGGCGGACCGGACAGCAGCACGTGGTCGGCGCTGCGTCGTCGCTTTCGAGCGGCCTGGAGCACAAGGCCCAGCTGCGCCTTCACCCGGTCCTGCCCGATGAACTCGGCCAACCGGGTAGGTCGCAATGCCCCTTCGACAGCGGCATCCTCCGGCTCGCGCTCGGCGTTCAACACATCGTCCTCGCTCACGCCGGGCCCCTCAGCGCCTGGAGTGCGGCGCGCAACAGGGTGGCCACGTCGGCGCCCTCCGCGGCCTGGTCCGCCACGGCGTCCACCGCCGACTCGACCTCGCGCTGGCCCCACCCCAGCGAGAGAAGCCCCGCGGTGACGGATGACCGCCACGTCCCCGGTTCCGCATCGGGCACTCCGCTCGCGGTCCCCGCATCGGGTGCGCCGACGACCGGCGCCAGCCGTCCACCCAGTTCTACGACGAGGCGGGCGGCACCCTTGCGCCCCACACCTGGCACACGGGTGAGCGCCGCAAGATCCGACCGGTCGATGGCGCGACGCAGGTCACGCGGGGTGAGTGTGGCGACGATCGCCAATGCCACTTTCGGGCCCACACCGGGAACGCCCTGGCAGGTCTCGAAGTCCGCGCGCTGCTGCGGGTCGGTGAAGCCGTACAGCGTCCAGGAGTCCTCGCGCACGACGAGTGAGGTGAAGATCAGCGCTTCGTCGCCCACCGCGAGACCGGACACCGCACCGATGGGAACGGTGACCGACAGGCCGACTCCGCCGACGTCGAGGACCAGTGACTCGAGGTCCGCGGAGACGACTCGTCCACGGATGAACGCGATCACCGGATCCGTCGCAGCGGCCGGTCGGCGGACTCCCCCGTCACCTGACTCACATCGCGGGGAGCGCGAGCAGCAGCCAGCCGGGTGAGAGCCGGCGCACGCCAGGTGTGACAGATGGCCAGTGCGAGGGCGTCAGCGGCATCCGCGGGCGTGGGGTTGGCGGGCAGGTGGAGAAGTCGACGAACCATTGTCGCGACCTGCTGCTTCTCGGCCCGGCCGCTCCCGGTGACCGCGGCTTTCACCTCCGTCGGCGTGTGCCACCCGACGTGGAGGCCGCGTCTGCCCGCAACGAGGACGGCGACCGCACCCGCCTGCGCGGTGCCCATCACCGATCGAACGTTGTGCTGGCTGAACACGCGCTCGACCGCGACGGCATCCGGCGAGGTGCGTTCGCAGATCTCGGTCAACTGGCGCTCGATCTCACACAGTCGCTCGGTGAGGTCGGCCTCGGCGTCGGTTCGGATCACGGAGACCTCAATTAGGCGCAGCGACGTCCCCGGCCCGCCCTCGACGACTCCGACGCCGCAGCGGGTGAGTCCCGGGTCGACTCCGAGCACGCGCACACGGCACGGTAACGCGCCGATCAGGCGTCGGAGCGCACCGCGCGTGCCTTCGGCGTGCCGTCGCCCCGGTGACCGGCCGCCAGCGGGTCGGCCGGTCCGACCCGCCCACCCGTGACCTCCGCGAAACCGGCGCGCAGGTCCTCGACGAGTTCGTCTAGGTCGGGGACGGCCCGCTCATCCGCCGAGATGCCGACGAACGCCGACCCGTCGTACGTCACCAGCGTGACATTGACCGCAGCCCCGATGGTTGCCACCAATGGGTAGGCACCGACCATGCGGGCCCCCGCGAGGTAGAGCGGGACCGGCGGTCCCGGGACATTGCTCGTCGTGACATCGCTGGCTTGCGCGGCCTGCGCCAGCATCGGCACCGGGATGACCCACGAGACGTCGGCGAGGGGATCTGCGAGGCGTAGCGCCGGCTCGGAGCGCCAGCGGGCCACCAGATCGTGCGCGACGTCCATCCGCTCCTGCACGGTCAGGCCCGCGATCGGTATCGGGAACCGCGCGATAGTGACCGCATTGGACGCTTGACCGGAGCGGTCACCTGGATCACCACGGAGGCTGATCGGTACGTTGAACCGCAACTCGTCCACGGGTGCACCGTGGCGGGCGTGGTACCGGTCGAGCCCGAGGCCCACTGCAGCCATGAAGGCGTCATTGATCGACCGGTCGTGGGCCTTGGCCGCCGAGCGCAACCCAGCGAACGGGAGGTCGAAGGCGGCGAAGCGGTAGGTGGTGCCTCGTCCGGTCATGACCGTCGACAGGGCCCCGTCCGGGACAGCCGCGAACCTGCTGACGGAAGCCGCGAGCTCCAGCGCCCGTGTCCAGGTGCGCACGGGGTCGGTCACCGTGCCGAGTGCCAGCCCGGCGACGACCTGCGCGATCCCCTTGAGCACGTCACCCCCCCGACGGACGTTGTCGACCAGATCGGCGCGCGAGACATCGCGCATCGTCACGTCCTCCGCGACCGGTGTGACGGGCGGTTCCGGCTCGTCGGGGTTCACCTCGGCTGAGAGTTCGAACAACGACAGCCCGATGAGCACGGTCGCCTGTCCATCGGCGATCGCGTGATGCAGCTTCAGGATGAGCGCCGCGCGCCCACCGGGGAGTCCTTCGACGAGGCAGGCCTCCCAGAGCGGCCGATCGCGGTCGAAATCCGTGAGACTCATGCGCCGGGCCTCAAGCAGCAGGTCGCCCCATGAGCCCCGTCCGGCGAGTCGGTATCTGCGCAGGTGGACGTCTAGGTCGAAGTCAGGATCCAGCACGAGTCGCGGCGCACTCACGCCCATCGCACCGTGTATCGGACGCATTCGCAGTACGGGAACGAACGCGAGGAGGCGCTCGAAGCGATACCTCAGACGATCCCAGTCCGGCGCCTTGTCAAGAAGCGCTAGGGCCACGACCGTCGACCTCAGACTCGGATCCGAGCTCGCCGTCCGCCAGGTCGCGGCATCCCAGCCGCGCAACTGACGGCCCGCGGGTGTGTCCGTCATCTGCTCACGACCTTCCCGGACATTTCCGTTCGTGCACGTGCACTTAGGCGTCGAGTGCGGCCAGCACCTCGTCGCTCACATCGACATTCGAGTACACCGCCTGCACATCGTCGCAGTCCTCGAGTGCTTCCACGAGTCGAAAGACCTTCTTCGCCGCCTCGATGTCCACCGGGACAGAGACACTAGGCACGAAGGTCGCTTCTGCCGAGTCGTAGTCGATGCCCGCGTGCTGGAGTGCGGTGCGCACCGCGACGACATCACCCGGCTCGCAGACGACCTCGAACACCTCGCCGAGGTCGTTGACCTCCTCAGCCCCAGCGTCGAGTACGGCGCTCAGCACGTCATCTTCACCCGCACCCGCCTTGGCGAGTGTCACAACACCCTTGCGACTGAATAGGTAGGCGACCGAGCCGGGGTCGGCCATGCTGCCGCCGTTGCGGGTGAGGGCCACGCGCACCTCGCCCGCGGCGCGGTTGCGGTTGTCTGTCAGGCATTCAACGAGGACGGCGACTCCGGCGGGGCCGTACCCCTCGTACATGATCGTCTGATAGTCGGCGCCACCTGCCTCGGCCCCGGAACCACGCTTCACCGCGCGATCGATGTTGTCCATGGGCACCGAGCTCTTGCGAGCCTTCTGGATGGCGTCGAAAAGGGTCGGATTGCCCGCCGGGTCCGCACCGCCCGATCGCGCGGCGACCTCGATGTTCTTGATCAAGCGCGCGAACAACTTGCCCCGCCGGGCGTCGATGACCGCCTTCTTGTGCTTGGTCGTGGCCCACTTGGAATGGCCGCTCATCGATTCCTCACCATCTCCACGAAGAGCGCATGCACTCGCAGATCGGACGTCAGTTCGGGGTGGAAGGCCGTGGCCAGCATCGGGCCCTGGCGTACCGCGACGATCCTACCCGCGCCTCGCGGCCCGCTGTCGACGCGCGCGAGGACCTCTGCCCCCGCACCTACCCCTTCGACGAGCGGAGCGCGGATGAAGACACCCGGAAAAGGTTCGTCTCCAAGGGCTGGAACGGCCAGGTCACATTCGAAGGAGTCCACCTGCCGCCCGAAGGCGTTGCGTCGCACGGTCATGTCCATGGCGCCCACACCGGTTTGGTCCGCGCGGCCGTCGAGGACCTCGTTGGCCAGCAGGATCATTCCCGCGCACGAGCCGTACATCGGCACGCCCGCCTCCGCCAGTCCCTGGAGCGCAGGCATGAGCCCGGTCCGCTCGGCCAGCATCGAGATCGTGGTCGACTCGCCCCCGGGCAGCAGGAGCCCATCGATTCCGTCGAGGTCGGCGACGGTGCGGATCCGCCTCGTCACTGCCCCGCAGGCCCCCAGGGCGAACTGATGCTCGCGGACGTCGCCTTGGAGGGCCAGCACCCCGATCAGCGGGGTGGGACTCACCAGCCCCGGTCCTCCAGACGGTGATGGACGGGCAGGTCGGCGACATTGATGCCGACCATGGCTTCCCCGAGGCCCCGGGAGACCTTCGCGACGACGTCGGCATTGTCGTAGTGCAACGTGGCCTCGACGATCGCCTTGGCGCGCGCACTCGCCTTGTGCGCACGCTCAGCGGGTGAGTCGGACTCGCCTCCCGCCTTGAAGATCCCGGATCCCACGAAGACACCATCGGCACCGAGTTGCATCATCATCGCTGCGTCAGCCGGGGTCGCGATGCCGCCGGCGGTGAAGAGGACCACCGGCAGGCTGGCCCGGTCGGCGACCTCCACCACGAGGTCGTACGGCGCCTGGAGTTCCTTGGCGGCGACGTACAACTCATCACGCGCCATCGACGACAGGCGTCGGATCTCGCCGAGGATCTTGCGCATGTGGGTGACGGCATTGGACACATCGCCGGTGCCCGCCTCGCCCTTGCTGCGGATCATGGCCGCACCCTCATTGATCCGGCGCAGCGCTTCGCCGAGATTCGTGGCACCGCAGACGAAGGGCACGGTGAATGCCCACTTGTCGATGTGGTTGGCATAGTCCGCCGGGGTCAAGACCTCGGACTCGTCGATGTAGTCGACGCCGAGGCTCTGCAGGACCTGGGCCTCCGCGAAGTGCCCGATCCGGGCCTTCGCCATCACGGGGATCGAGACCGCCTTCTGGATCCCCTCGATCATCTCCGGGTCGGACATGCGCGCGACACCGCCCTGCGCGCGGATATCCGCCGGGACACGCTCGAGGGCCATCACCGCGACGGCACCCGCATCCTCGGCGATCTTGGCCTGCTCGGCGTCGACCACGTCCATGATGACCCCGCCCTTGAGCATCTCCGCCATACCGCGCTTCACGCGCGTGGTGCCGGTGGTCGTGTGGGTCGACATGGAAACTCCTCCGAGGATCGGGTCGCGCCTAGTCTACGCAGGCTCAGCGAACCTGCGCCCCGCGCTCCTTATCCACCAGGACGATCCACTGCTGCCCGGGGGCAAATGGCATCGGCTGACCGTTGGCCATGGTGAAGCGGGTTCCCTCCGTCGCGGTCCGGCGGTCCCACGTCGTCTCCCAGACGCGGCCGTCCCGGAGAACGAGGGCGCGACCGCTCCCCACGGTCTCCACGAGGGGCGTCCGGCCGCCATACCTGTCGCCGTAGCCGGAGTCGGTCTGGACCACGAACTGCAGGACCACGGTGTCCGCCTGCTGGCCGCCGCCCTCGGCAGCGCGGGCGGGCGAGCCGTCGAACCTGACGTCCCAGTCCGTGCCGTTCCACCTGAACTCCACACTCGAACTCGGCCACTCGGCCTTCGCTTGTTCCGCGGTGCGGCCGCCGTCC
>JBILVH010000138.1:0-5245 GCA_044370555.1 Candidatus Nanopelagicales bacterium | reverse complement strand
CCAGCCCGATATCTCGCGCGACCGAGGCCTTGGGGGCGCGCTCGAGCACCGCCTCCGGTCGGACGAGGTAGTCGACCGGCGCGGGTCGGTCCGGGACCCGGAAGTAGCCGACACCGTCCGCCCAGCCGGACACGTCGAAGATGTCCGCTTCAGCGAGCACGGGGCGCAACCGGGTCTGCGCTCCGGAGTACGCGAATGCCGGGCGTCCGAACGCCGCGAGGATGTCGATGTCGCTGATCCGCGCCGACCGCACTGGCCCGATCGCCTCGGGCAGATCGGTCGAGTACACCGCCGCAAGTCGGGTGAGCCCCCACTCGACCTCCTCGACGTAAACGATGTCAGCAGCTCGCAGGCCGACGTGCGGTTGCGCCGCCCCCGTGTTGTCGATCTTCACCACGAGCACCGGGTCGAGCGGTGCAGGCGGGCCGCCCGTGAACGGGTGCACCGGTGGTCCCGCGGTGGTCGACGGCGCACCGGACGACGTGGACGCGCCCGGGGACGCCACACTGGACGAGGCGGACGTCGAAGAGGCCGTGTCCGCAGGCGAGGATGACTGTCCGGGCGCCGGATCGGACGAACACGCCGCGATCAGCGCCGCCGCGAGCGTCGCCGACACAGCCCCAGCGACGAGGCCGCGCGGTCGATGGTCCCGGGGTGACACCGCCTCACCCTAAGCGACGCGGATGTCAGATCCCGATCAGAGCCGGTGGCGGAGTGTCATCGAGCTCCACGGTCTGCGGCCAGGGTGTGTGTCCGGCCAGTCGGAACCACCGCACCATGCGCTGCTTGCGCACCTGGCGGCAGGCGCGCACTCCGTCATTCAAGAACCGCCTGGCCAGTTCGACCCGGCGGCAACTAGCCGCGAGTTCCGCCAACAGGGCGCGCTCACCGCTGTCGAGATCATCGATCATCGACCCACCACCAACGTCCCCACGGTCATCCGCGGGGGATTCGACCGGGCCAACCTCGTTCGACACCCATCCGTGCCGAAACTCCACTCCTTCGAGCAGGGCCCGCAGCGTGCGCGACAGGTCGCTCTCCGCGAGTTCACGGGCCCGGCCGTACTCCTCCTCCGCCCGTGCGGCATGGGTCGCCTCGGCGAGGAGGGCGCTGCTGACCGGGTCGAAAAGGCCGCTGGCCGCCACCTCGAGGCACACGGTCGAACGGCGCAGCAGTTGATTATCCAGCGCCAGGCGCGCCGTATCGATCCGCCGATGCAGCCGATCGAGCCGACCGGCCGTCATGCTCAGGTAGAGCGCCGTGCCGAGAACGAGCACACCTACGACCACCCACAGCCACCAGTCCATGCTCACCCGCCGTCCGACGAGCGCGACACTGCCGAGGCGAGCCGGCCCACCAATTGGGCCCGGATATCCACGCGAACCCGTTCACCTGGCGTGACCACCGACTCGTAGACACTCACGACATCCCTGCCGACGCGCTGCCAGTCGAACTCCTCCGCGCGGCGCCGACCGGCCACTGCGAGGGACGCTCTGGCACCGGGATCGGCCAGCAGTTCGATCAGGCCTCTTGCGAGCGCCGCAGGGTCATCCGCAGCGAAGAGTCGACCGCACCGTCCGCCGTCGAGGACTCGTCGGAAGGCGGCGATATCACTCGCCAGCACCGGCGTACCGCTCGCCATCGCCTCGAGCAGCACGATGCCGAACGACTCCCCACCCGTATGAGGCGCGACATAGACATCGACGGAGTGCAGGGCCTGCGCCTTGACCTCGTCGGAGACCCTGCCTAGGAAGGTGATGCGATCGTGCAGGTCGGCGCGGACCTCGGCGCGAGCCCGTTCGTGGTCACCTGGCCCAGCCACCAGTACCCGCACGGCGGGGTATCGCTCGATGATGTCCGGCAGCGCGCGAGCGAGCACCGACCACCCCTTGCGCTCCTCGTCGATCCGACCGAGGAAGAGCACACTGCCCCCGTCACCGGGCCAGCCGGGAAGTGCCTCCGACCCGGTGAATGCGGCCACGTCGACACCGTTCGGGATCAGCACGGCGTCGCCACCTAGGTGGGCCACAAGTGTGCGACGCGCATCCTCGCTCACGGCGATCCGCGCAGTGACCTTCTCCATCGAGATCTGGGCGAGGTAATAGCTCGCCGAAAGCGCCCTCGAACGAGCGATCGACGAGTGCCAGGTTGCCACGATCGGTCCCTGTGCCACCCAGCAGGCGAGCACGGACAGACTCGGGTTCATCGGCTCGTGCACGTGCAGCACATCGAAGTCACCGTCACGGATCCACCTGCGCACCCGGGCAGCCGCGCTCACGCCCAGCGTGACGCGGGCCACCGAGCCGTTGTAGCGCACAGCCACGGGTCGCCCACCGTCGACGCAGTAGTCGGGTAGTGACGCGGGGTCCTCTGCCGGGGTGAGAACGCTGACGTCATGGCCTTCGGTCCGCAGGCAATGCACGAGATCCCTGATGTGCGCGGCGACCCCGCCCGGCACATCCCACGCGTAGGGACACACCAACCCGATGCGCAGACTGGTCATGCGCTCCCCTCCCGCGAGCGCACGTCCGCGGACCACAGCGGTTGCAGCATGTGCCAGTCGGCGGGGTGCTGCCGGATCCCGCCCGCGAGCACGTCGGCCGCCCCCTGGGTCATCGCCGCGATGCGCTCCTCCTTGGCGCCGGCCGCGGGTACGGGGATAGGCGGATGGATGACGGCGGCGGCACCGCTTTCCATGTAGTGCAGGGTCGCGGGGAGCAGTGGTGCGCCCGTCATCAGCGCCAGGATGGCCGGCCCCGGCGGCATCCGCGCCGCTTCGCCGAAGAACTCGACGGGGACGCCGGTTCGACTGATGTCGCGGTCCGCGAGAAGCGGCACAAGCCGGTTCTCCCCCAGGCGCCGGATGAGGGTCCGGAATGTGTCTGCACCCCCGAGCGGCAGGATCTCGATCCCGAGGGACATGCGGTACTCCACGAAGCGACGGTAGAGCCCCTCAGGTCGGAGCCTCTCCGCCACGGTCGTGAGCGGGGCGACGTCGAGCGCCGCCCACGCTCCTGCGTGATCCCAGTTGCCGCTGTGCGACAGCGCCAGCACGACCCCGCGGCCTCCGGCGAGCCCGGCATCTAGGTGCTCGCGGCCGTAGCAGGTGAACGACTCCACGATCCGCGTGCGCGACCAACCCTGGATGCGGAAGGAGTCGCACCAGTACCTGAAGTAGGACCGAAGACCTTCGCGCGACAAGTCGCGAAGGCCCTGAGCATCGGCGTCGGGAACCACCCGGCGCAGATTGGCCTCGAGTTGTTCGACCGAAGGCCCACGTCGACGCCACATCCGGTCGGCCATACTGCGGAATGCCGCATAGGTCGGTGCTGCGGGCAAACGACGGACCCCCGCCCAGGCCGCCGCGAATCCGACCTCGGTGGCGGTAGCCGAGAGACGACTCATTACCGCGGTGCCCGCAGTTGTGCGCGAACATGCACGATTCGCTGCACCACCGTGATCGCGGACAGCACACCGAGCAGCACGAGGGCGCCGGGCAGGACGTAGGGCACGCCGAATCCCGCCAGCAGGGCAGCGGCCAGGACGATGATCAAGCGCTCCGCGCGCTCCGCAATGCCAACATTCGCGGACGCCCCGACAGACTCCGCGCGCGCCTTGGCGTAGGACGTCACCTGGCCGCCGATGAACGCCGTCAATGCACCCGCGACGACCCAACCATCCTGTGTCGCAGCCGCCCAGATGACGAAGGAGCCGAAGATCGCCCCGTCGGCGATCCGGTCGAGCGTCGAGTCGAGGAAGTTGCCCCAGGGGCCCGCGGTCCCGGAGAGGCGCGCCATGGTGCCGTCGAGGAGATCGCTGAGGACGAATGCGCAGATGATGAGCACGCCGGGCAGGAACTCCCCGCGCGGGAAGTAGACCAGGGCGCCGACGCAGGTGCCGATCGTGCCGATCAGGGTGACCGCATCGGGTGGCACCCGAAGCCGCAGCAGGCCTCGCGCGACCGGCTCAACGACAACCGCGGCGACCCGCCGTGCCGCTGGGTTGTTGAGCACGTCGTCAGGCTACCGTGGCGCGACACCCACCGGACGGACCGCACTGGACGAGGAGACCGTGGCACAGGATCTACCCGACCCGTCGTCCCCCGCCGCCGCGCCGGTCCTAGAGCACCTCGGGCGGGGAGTCGTGCTGCGACTGTCGGCCCACCGAGTGGAAGTCGGCGCCTGGCTCTCTGAATGGTCGCGCGCCGCCGAGGATCAGTGCCCCCGGGCGGTGGTGGTCGCCGACCTCGGTGACGACGACCTCGAGGATGTGGCCGCTGAGGTGCAGGAACTGGTCGGCGAGGACACCGTCATCACGGTGCGCTACCTACCGCTCGATCGTGAAGAAGGTGGTTTCGCGGGCGTCATCGACCTCGCCACGCACACGATCCACGAGTACCCCGCGGAGCCGGGCGCAGAACATCGCGTCGGACCCTGCGACCCGGAGCACGTCGCGCTGACCGCCGACGCCCACACCGACCTCATCACCCTCGTTGCCACCTATGCGGTGAACGATGGGGCGTTGGCAGCGATGATCGAGGGCCGACCCTTCGAGGTTGCGGCCGAGTTCGCGGCTGCGGTATCCGCCGGTGGACTGTGCCCGGTCGTTCCGGCGCTGGCGGTCGATGAGGTCGACCAGGTGCTTGCCCTGCTCGAATAGGACCCGAAGCCAGCGGGTCACATCAGGTCGTCGATGCCCAGCGTGAGGCCGGGATGCGCCGCAACCCCGCGCACCGCCATCAAGACACCCGGCATGAAGCTGACGCGGGCACTCGAATCGTGCCGGATGGTCAAGGTCTCCCCCTCGGCCCCGAGCAGCACCTCCTGGTGCGCGAGAAGTCCGCGCAGGCGGATGGAGTGCACGGGAATGCCGTCGACTTCTGCCCCGCGCGCACCCGGTTCGGCGATCGCGGTCGCGTCTGGATTGCGCGCACTCCGACGGGCGGCCATGAGTTCGGCGGTGCGTCGCGCGGTGCCCGACGGAGCATCCGCCTTGTTCGGGTGGTGCAACTCGATGATCTCCGCCGACTCGAAGTACGGCGCGGCCGCGGCCGCGAAACGCATCATCAGGACAGCTGCGATCGAGAAGTTCGCGGCGATCACCACACCGGTTCCCGCCGATCCCGCCAGCAGTTCACGCACGCGCTCAAGGCGACCCGCGTCGAATCCCGTCGTCCCGATCACCATGTGCACACCAGCGGGGACGAGTCTCTCGATCGTCCTCATCACGGCATCCGGGTGCGTGA
>JBILVH010000069.1:0-8061 GCA_044370555.1 Candidatus Nanopelagicales bacterium | reverse complement strand
CTCCGCCCGTTCGTCGATGAGCGTGTCAAGGGGGTCGTCAAGGTCGACAGCCGCCGCAAGGGTTAGATCCGTCGCGCCGGCAACGGCGGCGCAGACGGCCTGCCCCATCCGGCCCCGCGCGCCGACGACGCCGACGCGGATCACGTGCCCCTCCGGTCCGGCCCGACGAGGGCCAGCGCGGGTTCTGCGCCGAGCAGCTCATCGGCCAACGCCCTCACCTGCGACACACTAACCGAGTCGACGCGGCGGATCAGGTCATCAATGTCGGCGGGCTCGGCGCCGAGCAACGCAGACTTGGCGGCCCTGCTCATGCGCGCACCGGCATCCTCCTGGCCGAGTATGAGTGACCCTTTGACCTGCCCTCTCCCACGCGCGACATCGGATGCACTCAACCGCCCGTCACATAGCGCCGCAAGTTCCGTGCGGCAGAGGTCCACAACCTCGGCGGCCCGCTCGGGCTGACAACCCGCATACACATTCAACGTGCCCGCGTCGCTGAAGTGCGTGACGTACGAGTAGACCGAGTACGCCAACCCGCGTTCCTCGCGCACCGACTGGAAGAGTCGACTCGACATTCCTCCCCCGAGCACAGCGTTCAAGACGCTGAGGGCGTACCGCCGCTCATCCGTACGGGTAAGCCCCGGCAGGGTCAGCACCATGTGGGTCTGCTCCGTGGGTCGACGACACACGCGCCGGGATCCGGCACCCCCGATAGGCACGCGCGGCCCCGACCGCGGTGCGCACGGCGCCTGCGGGCCGTCAAGGAACCCGTCGAACGCCTTGCGAACCTTGCCGACGACCGAGCGGTGACTGACCCCGCCAGCTGCTGCGACGACCATGTTCTCCGGCCGGTAATGCCGCCGATGGAAGGAGGCGATGGCACCGCGGGTCAGGCTTCGGATGCTGTCGACCGTGCCCAGGATGGGCCGACCGAGGCCCGCGTCACCGAACACCTGCTCGGCGGCCAGGTCGTGGACGAGATCGGATGCATCGTCGTCGTGCATCGCGATCTCTTCCAGGATCACGCCGCGCTCGCTCTCCACGTCGACGGAGCGGAGTGTCCCCCTCAGGACGACGTCACTGGTGATGTCGACCGCCAGCCCGAGGTGCTCGGCAAGGACGCGGGCGTGGAAGCAGGTGTACTCCTTCGTGGTGAAGGCATTCATCTCACCGCCCACGGCCTCCATCTGGGCTGAGATGTCCCAGGCACTGCGGGTCGGTGTTCCCTTGAACAGCAGGTGCTCCAGGTAGTGCGCGGCCCCGGCCTGGTGCGCCCGCTCATCCCGCGAGCCGACACCGATCCAGATGCCGAGGGCAACGGATCGCAGACCGGGTACCTCGTCGGTGATCACTCGCAGCCCACCGGGGAGCAGCGTCGTGCGTAGCACACCGCTAGCCGGGTCGGCCACCGTCACTCCTCGGAGGGCGTCTCGTCCAGCACGGGTGCGAGCGACAACTTCCCGCGCGGGTCGATCTCCTTGATCTGGACCTGGATCTTCTGCCCGACCTTGAGCACGTCCTCGACGTTCTCGATGCGCTTCTTGTCGGGGCTCAACTTCTTCACCTCGGAGATGTGCAGCAGGCCGTCGCGGCCGGGCACGAGCGAGACGAACGCTCCGAACGTCGTCGTCTTCACGACGGTGCCCAGGTAGCGCTCACCGACTTCCGGCATCGTCGGGTTCGCGATCTGGTTGATGGCAGTCCGTGCGGCCTCGGCGGCGGCTGCATCCGTTGCGCCGATGAAGATGGTGCCGTCGTCCTCGATCGAGATCGAGGCACCCGTGTCTTCCTGGAGTTGGTTGATGATCTTGCCCTTCGGGCCGATGACCTCGCCGATCTTGTCGACCGGGATGTGCATCGTGATGATGCGCGGTGCGTACTGCGACATCTCGTCGGGAGCGTCGATCGCCTCCGCCATGACCTCGAGGATCGCCAGGCGTGCATCGCGTGCCTGTGTCAGCGCAGCCGCCAGCACGGAAGCCGGGATTCCGTCCAGCTTGGTGTCGAGCTGCAGAGCGGTCACGAACTCCTTGGTCCCGGCAACCTTGAAGTCCATGTCGCCGAACGCATCCTCCGCGCCCAGGATGTCGGTGAGCGCAACGTACTCCGTGCGACCGTCCACCTCACCCGAGATCAGGCCCATGGCGATGCCCGCAACGGGTGCGCGCAGCGGAACACCCGCATTGAGGAGCGACATCGTCGAGGCGCAGACCGAGCCCATCGAGGTGCTGCCGTTGGATCCGATCGCCTCGGACACCTGACGGATCGCGTAGGGGAACTCGTCGCGGGTCGGGAGGACGGGGACGAGTGCACGCTCGGCGAGCGCGCCATGGCCGATCTCGCGTCGCTTCGGCGAACCTACCCGCCCGGTTTCGCCGGTCGAGTAGGGCGGGAAGTTGTAGTTGTGCATGTACCGCTTGCGATTCTCCGGCGACAGGGTGTCGAGCTGCTGCTCCATCTTGAGCATGTCGAGCGTGGTGACCCCGAGGATCTGCGTCTCCCCGCGCTCGAAGAGCGCGGAGCCGTGTGCGCGCGGAATGACGTCGACCTCCGCGGATAGGGACCGGATGTCCGACAGGCCGCGGCCGTCGATGCGCACCTTGTCGCGGAGGACCCGCTGACGGACCTGGGACTTGGTGACGCTCCGCAGCGCGGCAGCCACCTCCTTCTCGCGGCCCTCGAAGCGGGCGCCGAGCGCGCCCACCACGGACTCCTTCACCACGTCCAGTGCGGCCTCGCGCTCCGCTTTGCCGGCGATCGTCAGTGCGGACGCGACATCAGCGGCGGCCACCTCCTGGACCGCGGCTAGGACGTCGTCGCCGTAGTCGAGGAAGCGGGGGAAGTCGGACTGCTCCTTGGCCGCACGGTCGGCAAGTTCCTGCTGGGCGATGCACAGTGCGCGGATGAACGGCTTGGCGGCCTCTAGACCTGCGGCGACGACCTCCTCGGTGGGCGCGGTCGCTCCGCTGCGCACGAGATCGATCGTGGCCGTCGTGGCCTCGGCCTCGACCATCATGATGGCGACGTCGTCACCGACGACCCGGCCGGCCACGACCATGTCGAACACCGCGCGCTCAAGCTCGGTGTGCGTCGGGAAGGCCACCCACTGAGCGTCGATGAGCGCGACCCGCACTCCGCCGATCGGCCCGGAGAACGGCAATCCGGCCAACTGGGTCGACGCGGATGCCGCGTTGATCGCGACCACGTCGTAGAGGTGCGCGGGGTTGAGGCTGAGAACCGTCACGACGACCTGGACCTCGTTGCGCAGCCCGCTCACGAACGACGGTCGAAGCGGTCGGTCGATCAGGCGACAGGTGAGGATCGCGTCCTCGGACGGCCGGCCCTCACGGCGGAAGAACGAGCCGGGGATGCGCCCGACCGCGTACATCCGCTCTTCAACGTCCACGGTGAGCGGGAAGAAGTCGAAGTGCTCCTTCGGTGACTTCGAGGCCGTCGTCGCAGACAGCAGCATGGTGTCGCCGTCGAGGTAGGCCGTCACCGCACCGCCCGACTGCCGGGCCAACCGCCCGGTCTCGAAGCGGATGGTGCGCGTGCCGAACGCGCCGTTATCAATCACGGCCTGGGTGGATACAACATCGGATCCGTCCATGGATCCCTCCTATTCGAATAGACGCACGCGAGGCCCACTCGAACGGTCTTCGATCGAGGCCCCCGGCGCGCCCACAGGCCTCCGGAAGCCACTACCGAGGACCGATTCGCAGCGGTCCGCGCGCGTGGTGTTATCGGCGCAGGCCGAGGCGCTCGATGAGCGAGCGGTACCGCGCGATGTCAGTGCGGGACAGGTACTGGAGCAGTCGGCGCCGCTGACCGACCAGGATGAGCAGGCCGCGGCGCGAGTGATGGTCGTGCCGGTGCGACTTGAGGTGCTCGGTGAGGTCGGCGATCCGGCGGGTGAGCAGCGCCACCTGGACCTCGGGGCTGCCCGTGTCACCGGGTCCCGAGCCGTACTCGGCGATGATCTGCTTCTTGGTGGCCGTATCAAGCGGCATGGGGATTCCCTTCGGGCGCGTCCTGCGGGCCAGCGGCCCGGGTGGAGTCGGAGTGGATCGTCGTACCTGTCGTCACGAACCGCGGGGCGCCCGCCCCTCGGCCGTCAGGGGGAAACCGTACCACCCAGCAGTCGCTCAACCTCACGCACGTCCTCCCCCATCCGTTCGGTCAGCGCAGCCAGGGAGTCGAACACCGCCTGCCCGCGCACTCGGTCGACGAGGTCGACGGCCGCGTGGAGGCCGTATAGGTCGAGGTCGTCCGAGGTGATGGCGTACGCCTCGACGCGTACCTCGCGCCCCTCGAACTGCGGGTTGGTCCCCACTGAGAGGGCCGCCGGGTAGCGCTTACCGCCCACCATCAGCCAGGCGGCGTACACGCCGTCGGCGGGCAGCGCGGATTCCGCGGCGATACCCAGATTGGCCGTGGGATACCCGAGTTCGCGACCGCGGTGGTCCCCGTGCACGACCGGGCCCTCCAGGCGGAACGGTCGCCCGAGCGCCTCCGCCGCCGCGCGCACGTCGCCACCCGCGATGAGACCACGGACGTAGGTCGACGACCACGGCTCACTGGCCTGCGCCGCGAGCGGCACACCGTCGACCTCGAACCCGAGCTGGGCACCGAGTTCCGAGAGCGTCTCGGCATCGCCCGCAGCCCGACGGCCGAACCGGAAGTTGTCACCGATGACGACGTGCCGGGCACCGAGCGGTCCGATCAGGACCTGCTCGACGAACTCCTCGGGGGTCAGGCCCGCGAACTCGGGGGTGAACTCGACCACCAGGACGTGATCGGCGCCCGATGCCAGCAGCAGCTCGATCCTGTACTCCACCGAACACAGCAGCAGTGGGGCCGAACCCGGCCGCACGACGGACATCGGATGCGGGTCGAAAGTGACGACGACAAGCGGCAACCCGAGCCGGTCGGCTGCGGAGCGCGCCCGGGCGAGGAGTGAGCGGTGGCCACGGTGCACCCCATCGAAAACGCCGATGGCGACGACGGACCCTCCGAGCGCAGGCACGGCCGATACCCCGCGCCACACCCGCGACACGTCACCAACCTCCCCTCGCACGAGGCCAGCCTGCCACGACCTGCACCTAGCATGTGCGCGTGGCGTCCCGTCTATACCTCCACATCGGAACCCAGAAGTCCGGGACGACATACCTCCAGCGGATCCTGGAGCGCTTGAGCCCGGCCCTCGCTCAACAGGGTGTGCTCTACCCGACCTGGACGAGTCGCGGCGACTTGGTCTACAACCACGAGCCCGCCACCTACGGCCTACTCGGCCCCGCGGAGTATCCGTGGATAGCCGAACGCGCGGCGGAGGTGCAGCGCAAACCATGGGCCCGACTCGTGGATCACGTCACCCGGTGGCAGGGACCGGCCATCGTGTCCGGCGAGGCCATGTCCGTCATCCGTCCGGACGCTGTGCGCCGTCTCGTCGACGCCCTCGGCGTGCGCGAGACTGTGGTGGTCATCACGACCCGCGATCTCGGCCGCGTGCTGCCGTCGTCCTGGCAGCAGTCGATCCGCAACGGTCGGTCGGGCGGGTTCGACTACTACCTCACCGCAATCGCCAGGCAGCGCGGTGGGTTCGGTATCGCCGCTGACCCGACGCGCTGGGATGACGACATCGACCACACTTTCTGGCGGGCGTACGCCATCGGCACCCTGGTACAGCGTTGGGGCGCCGTGGTGGGAGCCGCCAACGTGCGCGTTGTCGGCGTGCCACGACCGCGCGACGGCGAGCACGCCCTGTGGCGGCGGTTCGTTGCGGCCACGGAGCTCGGCGGCGTGGCTCCTGACGAGCCGCCCGCCATCTCAACCCTGCGCGCCAACGTCGGACTCACCGAACCCGAGGTCCTGCTGCTGGCGGCGTTCAACAAGGAGGCGGAGCAGCGCGGGGTGTCCCGCGCCGACTCCCGGGCCGCGCGGATGGCACTCATCAAGGACCACCTCGTGTCGCGCACTGACCGCGGCACCCCGGTGCGGCTGTCGGGCCCGTGGTTCGAGCGCGCCACCGAGTGGGCTCACGAGGACCGTGACATCCTCATGGCGTCCGGCTGCACCTACGTCGGCGCACCCGATGACCTGCTGCCGGATGCCGCTGACGTGGCCGCGGGCCCCGCCCCGGTGGACGACCTGGTGCGGGCTGCGGCGGCCGCCCTGGCAGGATCGATCTGGCCGAGTAGCCGAGGCGAAGGGACGCCCTGACGACATGCTGATCCTCGTCTGCGGCATGCACCGCTCCGGCTCGACCCTGGTCTGGCAGATCACCCGAGCGCTGCTGTCCGATCGACCGGGTGTTCGGTATCCGCGGCACACGACCATCGACGATTTCCGGGCGGCCGCCGCAGATCCCGACGGCATCCTCATGGCCAAGGTCCACTTCCGCCCCGCCTATCGAGACGTCCCGTTCCCGCAGGACGGTGCGCTCTACCTCTACACATTTCGCGATGTCCGCGACGCCGTGGCATCCCTGTTCCGCAAGGGGCGCTTCCCGGTCGGTTCCGAGCAACGCGGCCCGGCCCAGGCGCGGGTGATCGCCCGGCGGGAGATGGCCGGCGACACGATGTGGACGTCCATGACGAACGTGTGGATTGCGAAATACGAGGACTTCCACCAGGACATCCCCATGCTGATCAGATCGCTGGCCGCCGTCCTCGGCGTCACTGTCGATGACGCCCGAGTGGCCGAGATCGCCGCCGATGTCGACCTTGAGGCACAGCGGGCGCGCGTTCGGGCCGCCCTCGAATCCGGCATCGACGAGGGTGACCGGATTACGTCGAATCACATCACCGACGGCCGCTCCGGCGCATGGCGGGACACGCTCACCCCGGAGGAGACGGCAGCGGTCGAAAGCGAATCGGCGCCCTGGCTAGCCAGGCACGGCTACGACGTCGAATCGACCAACGGTCGCGCGATCCTCCAGCGCGCGAAGCGGAGGCGGCAGCGGGAGATCGCGGCCGAACGCGCGGCCGCGGAGCAGCGTCGGGCCGATGCGGCCGCAGCCGTTGCCGCCCGCGCCGAGATGCTGCGGCGTCGACGGCAGCGAGCTTTCGTGTGGGCAGTCCTGCTCCTGTTGCTCGGGGCGACGGCAGGTGTGGTCAATCTGCTCCTCGGCGACCACCTCGGCTGGCGGGTCGGCTCACTGGCCGTTCTGGCCGCTGCACTCGGGGTCGGGATCCGACTGCGGCGCATCCTGCGCCTGCAGCCCTGACCGTTCTCACCCTCGGGAACTGCTCACCCTCGGGACCTGCTCCCCCACTCGGCGACCAACTCCGCCCACCGCTGGCCGTCACGCGCCCAGTCGAAGTGCTCCCGGACCCAGGTGTGGGCCGCCCGGGCCAGGTCGGTGCGCAACCTGGCGTCGCGGTGTAGGCGGAGCACAGCCTCGGCGGCGGCCGCTGGATCGGCGAAGGGGACCACCAGGCCTCCCCCCGACCGGTCGATGAGGTCGACGGCTTCCGGCAACGGGGTGGATAACGCCGGGATACCCCGCGCGAAGTACTCCAGGATCTTGGTCGGTCTCGAATGCCGGTAGTTCGGCTCGTCGTGCAGCAGCGACAGTCCCGCCGTGGCGCCCACGAGGAGCTCCATGGCGACCGCATTGGGCTGGAAGCCGTGCCACACGAGCAGGCCGCGGTCATGTGCGCTACGGAGGGCGGCCTCGACCTGCGCGTCGGCGGGACCGACGATGTGTACCGCCACCTCACCACCCACGTGCTCGGCCATCGCGATCATGTCCAGCGCGCCTCGAGCGATGCTCACGCTGCCGACATAGACAACCCGGCCCGGACCGGGAGGGGGCACCTCGGCCGGCACCCACGTGCTGTTGGGCACCACGGGGTGTGCCCGCTCGAACCGCCCCGCGTACGACTCCTCGGCCAGCACCAGGTGGAGGGATCGCTCAGCCCGACGCTCAAGGCGGCGCACCGCCGCCGCCACCGGACGCCGGAGCCGACGAGGTAACCACGGCTTCAACGTCAGCGCGGCAGCGGTGTCCTCCTGCACATCCCAGATCACACACGGATGGCGGAGGCGTGCGGCGGGGAT
>JBILVH010000005.1:0-19404 GCA_044370555.1 Candidatus Nanopelagicales bacterium | reverse complement strand
GGCGACGCAGCTGCTGCATCTCGCGCTCACCGGACTCGCGCACCTTGCGACGCACATCCGCCTTCGCGCCCTCGGTCTCGAGCTCTGCGAGGTCCGCCTCCAACTTCTGGGCGCGGGTCTCAAGGTCCGCGTCACGACGGTCGGCGATCTGCTTCTTCTCGACGATGAGCTCGTTCTCCAGCGACGGCAGGGCGTCGTGGCGGCCCTCCTCGTCGACCCACGTGATCATGTACGCCGCGAAGTAGATGACCTTCTCGAGGTCCTTTGGCGCGAGGTCGAGCAGGTAGCCGAGGCGGCTCGGGACACCCTTGAAGTACCAGATGTGCGTGACCGGGGCGGCGAGCTCGATGTGCCCCATGCGCTCACGACGCACCTTGGCTCGCGTCACCTCGACGCCGCAGCGCTCGCAGATGATGCCCTTGAAGCGCACCCGCTTGTACTTGCCGCAGTTGCACTCCCAGTCGCGAGTCGGCCCGAAAATCTTCTCGCAGAACAGACCGTCCTTCTCGGGCTTCAGGGTGCGGTAGTTGATGGTCTCCGGCTTCTTGACCTCGCCGTGGGACCACGCCCTGATGTCGTCCGCGTTGGCCAGGCCGATTCGGAGTTCATCGAAGAAGTTGACGTCGAGCACCTGGTGTCCTTCTCTCGCTTGCGTTCACTGTTCACTGCGTGTTCTCGGTGGTGCCGTTCAGGTGGTGCGGGTCGTACGCGTGGAACTCAGACTTCTTCGACGCTGCTGGGCTCACGCCGGGACAGATCGATGCCGAGTTCCTCAGCCGCACGGAAGACGTCGTCGTCGGTCTCGCGCATCTCGATCGACACGCCGTCGCTGGACAACACCTCGACGTTGAGGCAGAGGGACTGCATCTCCTTGACCAGCACCTTGAACGACTCGGGGATACCCGGCTCGGGGATGTTCTCGCCCTTGACGATGGCCTCGTAGACCTTCACGCGCCCGAGCACGTCGTCGGACTTGATGGTGAGCAACTCCTGGAGGGCGTAGGCGGCGCCGTACGCCTCGAGCGCCCACACCTCCATCTCGCCGAACCGCTGGCCGCCGAACTGCGCCTTACCCCCGAGGGGCTGCTGCGTGATCATCGAGTACGGACCCGTGGAACGGGCGTGGATCTTGTCGTCGACGAGGTGCAGCAGCTTCAGGATGTAGATGTAGCCGACCGAGAACCGCCCCGGGAAGGGCTCCCCGGTGCGACCGTCGAAGAGTGACGCCTTGCCGTCGTTGCCCACCAGGTCGACGCCATCGTCGGTGGGCCGGGTCGAGTCGAGCAGCAGGGACAGTTCGTCCTCGCGGACGCCGTCGAAGACCGGGGTAGCGACACGGGTCCACGGTTCGGCCTCGGTGGTTCCCGCGGGAAGTTTCACCGCCCGCGGGTCAGCCGCGTCGACCTTCCAGCCCGCGGCCGCAACCCAACCGAGGTGCGTCTCGAGCACCTGGCCGACGTTCATGCGACCGGGGACGCCGAGCGGGTTGAGCACGACGTCGACCGGGGTCCCGTCGGGCAGGAACGGCATGTCCTCGACCGGCAGGATCTTGGCGATCACACCCTTGTTGCCGTGACGTCCGGCCAACTTGTCGCCCTCGGTGATCTTGCGCTTCTGGGCGACGTACACGCGGACGATCCGGTTCACACCGGGCGGCAACTCGTCACCCTCGTCGCGGTCGAAGACGCGGACGCCGATGACCTTGCCGGACTCCCCGTGCGGGACCTTGAGCGACGTATCACGCACCTCGCGCGCCTTCTCACCGAAGATCGCACGGAGCAGGCGCTCCTCGGGCGTGAGTTCGGTCTCGCCCTTCGGAGTGACCTTCCCGACGAGGATGTCGCCGGGCACCACGTCGGCGCCGATGCGGATGATGCCGCGATCGTCGAGATCGGCGAGCACCTCCTCGGCCACGTTCGGGATGTCGCGGGTGATCTCCTCGGGCCCGAGCTTCGTGTCGCGCGCGTCGATCTCGTGCTCGTCGATGTGGATCGAGGAGAGCACGTCGTCCTGCACGAGACGCTGCGACAGGATGATCGCGTCCTCGTAGTTGTGGCCCTCCCACGACATGAATGCGACGAGCAGGTTCTTGCCGAGGGCCATCTCACCGAGGTCGGTCGACGGGCCATCGGCGAGGATCTGGCCGACTTCGACGCGGTCACCCGCGGCCACGATCGGCCGCTGGTTGTAGCAGGTGCCCTGGTTCGAGCGCTGGAACTTCAACAGGCGGTAGGTGGTGTGTGCGCCGTCGTCCTGCATAACGACGACGGCGTCGGCGGACACATCGGTCACGACACCCGCGTGGTGCGCGGTGACGATGTCACCGGCGTCGTACGCGGCGCGGAACTCCATGCCGGTTCCGACGAGCGGCGCCTGAGCACGCAGCAGGGGCACCGCCTGACGCTGCATGTTGGAGCCCATGAGGGCGCGGTTGGCGTCATCATGCTCGAGGAACGGGATCATGCCTGTCGCGACGGACCACACCTGGCGGGGCGAGACATCCATGAAGTCGACGTCGGTCGGCTGCACGTAGTCGACCTCGCCGCCGCGACGACGGACCAGCACGCGGTCTTCGGAGAACGTGCCGTCGGCGGCCAGGCCGGCATTGGCCTGCGCGATGATGTGCAGGTCCTCCTCGTCAGCGGTCAGGTAGACGATCTGGTCCGTGACCCGGCCGTTGACCACCTGTCGGTACGGCGTCTCGACGAAGCCGAACTCGTTGACGCGGCCGTACGTCGACAGTGATCCGATAAGGCCGATGTTCGGACCTTCGGGCGTCTCGATCGGGCACATGCGTCCGTAGTGGGACGGGTGCACGTCACGGACCTCGAACCCCGCGCGCTCGCGGGACAGACCGCCCGGCCCGAGTGCGGACAGGCGGCGCTTGTGGGTCAGGCCCGCGAGCGGGTTGGTCTGGTCCATGAACTGGGAGAGCTGGCTAGTGCCGAAGAACTCCTTGATGGACGCAACCACCGGACGGATGTTGATGAGTGTCTGAGGTGTGATCGCCTCAACGTCCTGGGTCGTCATGCGCTCGCGAACCACGCGCTCCATGCGCGACAGACCAGTGCGGATCTGGTTCTGGATCAGCTCGCCGACGGTACGCAGGCGACGATTGCCGAAGTGGTCGATGTCGTCGGTCTCGACAGCGACCTCACCGCGAGGTCCGGCCATGGTGAGTTCGCCCGCGTGCAGACGCACGAGGTACTCGATGGTGGCCGCGATGTCTTCCTTGGTCAGCACGCTCTGGTCGAGACCGAGGTCAAGACCGAGCTTCTTGTTGACCTTGTAGCGGCCGACCTTCGCGAGGTCGTACCGCTTCGGATTGAAGTAGAAGTTCTCGATGAGTGCACGCGCGTTCTCCAACGTCGGCGGCTCACCCGGACGCAGCTTGCGGTAGAGATCGAGGAGCGCTTCGTCCTCGGTCTGCACGTGGTCCTTCTCGAGGGTCTGGAGCACCGACTCGTAGCCGCTGAACCGCTCGCGGATCTCATCGGCGGTCCACCCGAGGGCCTTGAGGAAGACCGTGACCGGCTGCTTGCGCTTGCGGTCGACGCGCACCCCGACGAGGTCCTTCTTGTCGACCTCGAACTCGAGCCACGCACCGCGGCTCGGGATGATCTTCGCGACGTAGACGTCCTTGTCGGAGGCCTTGTCGATGGTGCGCTCGAAGTACACGCCCGGCGACCGCACCAACTGCGACACCACAACGCGCTCGGTGCCGTTGATGACGAAGGTCCCCTTCTTGGTCATCAGCGGGAACTCGCCCATGAAGACCGTCTGGGACTTGATCTCACCGGTCTCGTTGTTCATGAACTCCGCGGTCACGAACAGGGGCGCGGCGTAGGTGAAGTCCTTCTCGCGGCACTGGTCCTCGGTGTACTTCGGCGGCTCGAAGCGATGGTCGCGGAAGGACAGCGACATGGTCGCCGAGAAGTCCTCGATCGGGCTGATCTCCTCGAAGATCTCCTCGAGCCCCGACGTGGTCGGGACATCGCGACGGCCATCGGCGAGCGCGGCCTCGACGCGGGCGCGCCAGGCGTCGTTGCCGAGCAGCCAGTCGAAGCTGGCCGTCTGCAGGGCGAGCAGATTCGGCGCCGCGAGGGGCTCTCGGATCTTGGCGAAGGAGACGCGGTTGAGCTGGGGGGACAGTTCGGTCGTGCGCGACGCGGCCAAGAGGGATCCTTCCGATGATCCAGGCCGCCGCCCCGGCGGCCACGGGCGCGCAGCAGCGCCGGTGTCAGACCGGACGGGAGCAGCGCAAATCAGCAGCATACCCTCTGGGCACGCCGCTGTCGACCCCCGGGGGAGCCCTTCGCCGGTCCTCGATCAAGCCGCCTGCCCCGCACCGCGGCGACAGGCCCGCGGTGCGCAGGACGGCTGGATCCTCGACGCTGCGTGGGATCCACCCCGAAGGTGGTGCGCGCATGAATGGTGACCGGCCCGCCGCCCGGAGTCAAGCGTCGTGACCGTTCTGAGACGTGAGCGTTTCCCGGGCCCTGACCATTTCGGGAACGGTCGGAAAAGGCCGGAGGGGAGCCGGTGGCCGACTCCCCTCCAGCTTGGACGGCTCGCGCCGTCCGAGGACTACTTGACCGAGACGGTCGCGCCAGCGCCCTCGAGGGCAGCCTTGGCCTTCTCGGCGGCGTCCTTGGTGACCTTCTCCAGGACCGGCTTGGGGGCCGCCTCGACGAGGTCCTTGGCCTCCTTCAGGCCGAGGTTCGTGAGGGTGCGGACCTCCTTGATCACGGGGATCTTGTTGTCGCCCGCGGCCTCGAGGATGACGTCGAACTCATCCTGCTCCTCGGCCGCGGCCTCGCCGCCACCAGCGCCGCCGGCGGGGGCGGCCACAGCCGCCACGGCGACCGGGGCAGCCGCGGTGACCTCGAAGGTGTCCTCGAAGGCCTTCACGAACTCGGAGAGCTCGATCAGCGTCATCTCCTTGAAGACATCGAGCAGTTCATCGGTGCTGAGCTTCGCCATGGTGGCGTCCTTTCGTTATCGGCCCGAGCCTGGTGGTCGGGCCAGCCTTCGGGTCGGGCCGGTCGGTGCGTGCTGTTCGGTGCGGGTGAAGCGGCTGGTGCGGGTGGCTAGCGGGGCGCTGTCATTCCTGCTCGCGCTTGACGCGGAGAGCGTCGATCGTGCGGGCAGCCTGGGAGAGCGGGGCGGCGAAGAGCGAGACAGCCTGGGACATCGAGGCCTTCATGGCACCCGCCAACTTGGCGAGCAGGACCTCGCGGGACTCCAGATCGGCAAGCTTCGAGACCTCGGGGCTGCTGAGGACCTTGCCGTCGAGGTAGCCGCCCTTGATGACCAACGCGGGGTTGGCCTTGGCGAAGTCGCGCAGGCCCTTGGCCGCCTCGACCGGGTCACCCTTGACGAACGCGATGGCGCTCGGGCCAGCCAGGAGCGCCTCGAGGCCCTCGACACCGGCGTCCCGGGCCGCGATCCGGGTGAGGGTGTTCTTCACGACGGCGTACGTCGTGGTGGCGCCGAGTGAGCGGCGCAACTCCTTCATCTGGGCCACGGTGAGGCCGCGGTACTCCGTCAGGACGGCGGCCGAGGACGTGCGGAACTCCTCGGTGAGTTCAGCGACGGTCGCGGTCTTGTCAGCGCGTGCCATTCGAGCCTCCATCTGGGCGCCGAGGTCACGGCACGGGCACGGAGGGCAGGCACGGTCAGGAGGCAGCAGGGTGAATCCCTGCCATCAACCTGCGCGGGCGCCTGTGGCCTTCGTGCGGCGTACGCCGCAACCAACGGTCTTCGGTCGGGTGAAACTCTACGGCCCGGCGGGCCGAGTGGTCAAAACGGGTCAGGCGTCTTCGTCGGTGAGGTTGCGGGTCCGGTTGACGTCGACCGGGACGCCCGGGCCCATGGTCGAGGAGAACGTCACCTTCTTGACGTAGCGACCCTTCGACGAGGACGGCTTGAGCCGCATGATCTCGTCGAGGGCGGCGGCGTAGTTCTCCACGAGGGCCTGCTCGGTGAACGATGCCTTGCCGATCGGGAAGTTGAGGTTCGAGTTCTTGTCGACGCGCAGTTCGATCTTGCCGCCCTTGATGTCCTCAACCGCCTTGGCGACGTCCATGGTCACGGTGCCGGTTTTCGGGTTCGGCATGAGGCCGCGCGGGCCGAGGACCTTGCCCAGGCGGCCGACCTTGCCCATGAGATCGGGGGTGGCCACCGCGGCATCGAAGTCGGTCCAGCCCGCCGCGACGCGGTCGATGAGGTCGTCGGAGCCGACTTCATCGGCGCCAGCGGCCCTGGCCTCCTCCGCCTTGTCGGCCGCCGCAAAGACGATGACGCGCGCCGTCCGACCGGTGCCATTGGGCAGGCTGACCGTGCCGCGGACCATCTGGTCGGCCTTGCGCGGGTCGACGCCGAGACGCATCGACACCTCGATGGTCGGGTCGAACTTGGCCTTCGCACCCGCCTTGGCGACGCGGGCGGCGGACAACGGTGAGTAGAGGCGGTCCGGCTCGATGAGTTCGAGGGCCGCGCGGTACGCCTTGCTGCGCTTCATGTTCTCTCCTGCGGTCTGGGGGCGGCTGCCCCGGCGGTGAGTCGTGGTAAGCGGGCCGCGCCGGCCCTCCCACGTCGTGCTGGTGACGCTCCGGTCAGTCGACGACCGTCACGCCCATCTGACGGGCGGTGCCCTCGATGGTCTTCATGGCCGCCTCCACGTCGTTGGCGTTGAGGTCGGGCATCTTCAACTCGGCGATCTCGCGCACCTGTGCCTTGGTGATCGACCCGGCGATCGCCTTCGGTGCTGTCCCGGATCCCTTTTCGATCCCGGCCGCCTTGAGGATCAGGCGGGATGCCGGAGGCGTCTTCAGGATGAAGGTGAAGGAGCGGTCTTCGTAGACGGTGATCTCCACCGGGATCACCTGCCCGCGCTGGTTCTCCGTGGCGGCGTTGTACGCCTTGCAGAACTCCATGATGTTGACGCCGTGCTGGCCGAGCGCCGGGCCCACCGGCGGGGCCGGATTGGCCTGGCCCGCGGTGATCTGGAGCTTGATGAGTCCGGAGACCTTCTTCTTGGGAGGCATAGTGCGACTTCCTGCTAGTTCTTCTGGATCTGGCTGAAGGCCAGTTCGACGGGGGTCTCACGACCGAAGATCTCGACGAGGCCGGTGACCTTCTGCGCCTCGACGTTGATCTCGGAGATGGTGGCGTGGAGCGTGGCGAACGGACCGTCGACCACGGTGACCGAGTCGCCCACACCGAAGTCGAGGACCGGCGCGGGGGCGGCCGCCCGGGTTCCGGGGGCGGCGGGTGCACCGGGCTTGCGCTCGGGGGCCGGGGCGAGGATCGCGACGACCTCGTCGAGGGTCAGCGGCGCCGGCTGATGGCCGTGTCCGACGAAACCGGTCACGCCGGGCGTGTGGCGGACGGCACCCCACGACTCGTCGGTGAGGTCCATGCGCACCAGGACGTATCCGGGGAACTTCGTACGACGGACGATCTTGCGCTGGCCGGACTTGATCTCGGCCACTTCCTCCATCGGGACTTCCACCTGGTAGATGAAGTCCTCCATGTTGAGCGACACGATGCGCGTCTCGAGGTTGGACTTGACGCGGTTCTCTAGGCCGGCGTACGAGTGCACCACGAACCACTCGCCCGGTGCGAGGCGCATCTGGCGGCGGAACTGCTCGACCTCGTCGATCTCCTCCGCAGCCTCGACGGGCGATTCGACGGCGGCCTCGCCCTCCGGGGCCTCACCGGTCAGCACAGCCACGGCCGCCTCGACGGGGGCGTCGGCCGCGGTTGCGTCGACTTCGTCGAAGGCTCCGCCGGAATCCTGGGTCTCGGACACGTGTATCCCCGCCTTATCCGAAGATCGCCAGAACGCCGCGGGTGAACGCGAAGTCGAAGAGCGCGATGATGCCCGCCATGACGAGCAGGAAGACGATCACCACGATGGTGTACGAAACGAGCTCCTTGCGCGTCGGCCAGATGACCTTGCGCAATTCGGCCACGATCTGACGCAGGAACAGGGCGAGTCGGCCGAAGAAGGACCTCTCAGCGGTTGCGGTGCTCTGACTCACGGGGTGGGCCCTCCTTCCATGATCTCGTCTTCCATCGTTACGTCGCGGATCGTGCTCGTGGGTTCAGCGGGGTGGCGGTGGTGCGGGTGGTACTGGTCCAGACACTGCAGGGCCGGAGGGACTCGAACCCCCAACCACCGGTTTTGGAGACCGGGACTCTACCAATTGAGCTACGACCCTCTGTTTTCCTTCCTACGGGACGGGTCAGTCTAAACGGGGCGCGGGAGCAGGGTCCAATCGGGTACGTCGCGCTCCCCATGGCAAGATCAACCTCCGTGTCCGGAACCCGAATCTCGCGCCGAATCGCCGCCATCACCGAGTCCGCCACCCTGGCCGTCGACGCCAAGGCGAAGGCGCTCAAGGCGGCCGGCCGGCCCGTCATCGGGTTCGGGGCGGGTGAGCCCGACTTCCCCACCCCCGACTACATCGTCGAAGCCGCCGTCGCCGCATGCCGCGACCCCCAGTGGCACCGCTACACCCCGGCCGGCGGCCTGCCCGCCCTGAAGGACGCCATCGTCGCGAAGACGCTGCGTGACTCCGGCTACGACGTCAAGGCCTCCCAGGTCCTGGTGACCAACGGTGGCAAGCAGGCGCTCTACAACGCATTCGCCGCTCTCCTCGATCCAGGTGACGAGGTGCTGCTGCAGGCGCCGTACTGGACGACGTACCCCGAGGCGATCCGGCTCGCGGGCGGCGTACCCGTGATCGTCATGACCGACGAGAGCAGCGGCTACCTCGCGACCATCGAGCAGTTGGAGGCGGCGACCACCGACCGAACGAAGGTGCTGGTCTTCGTGTCGCCGTCGAATCCGACCGGGGCGGTCTACCCGCCCGAACTGGTGCGAGCGATTGGCGAGTGGGCCGCTGCGCGCGGGATCTGGGTCGTCACCGACGAGATCTACGAGCACCTGGTCTACGGCGATGCCGAGTTCGCATCGATGCCGGTCCTCGTGCCCGAACTCGCCGATCGGTGCGTGATCGTCAACGGAGTGGCGAAGACGTATGCGATGACCGGGTGGCGCGTGGGTTGGATCATCGGGCCCGATGACGTGGTGAAGGCGGCTACGAACCTCCAGTCGCACGCAACGTCGAACGTCGCCAACGTGTCGCAGGTGGCCGCTATCGCCGCTCTGGCCGGTGACCTGTCGGCGGTCGAGCAGATGAAGGTCGCGTTCGACCGGCGGCGGCGGATGATGGTCGAGATGCTGCGCGCCGTCCCCGGCTTCGAGTGTCCGGAGCCGGAGGGTGCGTTCTACTGCTACCCGTCGGTCAAGGGTGCCCTCGGCCGCGAGATCCGTGGTCGCGTTGCCTCGTCGTCGGCCGAACTCGCCGCAATCATCCTTGAAGAGGCCGAGGTAGCGGTGGTGCCCGGCGAGGCCTTTGGCACACCGGGTTACATCCGGCTCTCCTATGCACTCGGCGATGCCGACCTCGTTGAGGGCGTCGGCCGAATCCAGCGCCTCCTCGGCGAATAGCACCCACATGCATCTCGAGTTCACCCTTGACGTCAATGATCCGGCGCGAATGATTGCGTTCTGGACAGCGCTCCTGCGCTACGAGCTGCAGGACGAGCCGCGATTTGAAGGTGTTGAGCAGACGTACTGGTCGATCATCGACCCATCCGGCCACGGCCCTCGGATAGTCATCCAGCGCGTACCCGAACCGGTGACGTGCAAGACACGCCTGCATCTCGACCTTCACGTAGCGGACATTGAGGCTGAAGCCCTACGAGCGGTGTCGCTGGGGGCCATCCGAGTCGACACACAGCCGGTCCGCGAAGTCGGCGAGACATGGATCCGTTTGAGCGATCCCGAGGGAAATCTCTTCTGCATCGTGCACGAGTAGCGCATCGATCAAATCCCTCGTCGGGCAGCGGCTTCAGATCATCACGCAGAAGTTGTCGAGGGTGGCGTTGCCCCGCTGCTCGTCGCCTTCAACGGCGACCTGGGCACGCGCTGCTGAGACATCGCCGCGGCCGCAGGAGAGCGCGAGGAAGACCGGCCACGACATGGTGAGGGTCACCGTGGCCTCGTCGACGGTCGCACCCGGCGCATCCGGCGTGCCGTACGCCCGTCCGCCATCGCCCACCGCGATGAGGCGGCTCTGCTCGATCCCCGGACCGGTGACACGTAGCCGCAGAGTCTCGCCCGGAGCAGCCCCCACCGACTTACCCCAGACCTTGGGGTAGCCCATCAGCAACTGCGCCGCCGTCCCTTGCGCGCCAAGGGAGTCGAGATGCCCAGGCCGCCCGAGTGCCTCGCGGATGTCCTGCTCGTGCACCCAGGTATCCAGAGTGCGCATGCGCAGAACTCGCCCGAGGGGCGCCGGGCCGAACGGGCCGGCGACCTCTGCATCAAGGTCCTCCGGCCCCTGGTCAATGTCCAACGTCCGTCGCGCGATGACATCCGCGAGTTCGATGAGGACGTCCTCGCGCGTCCAACTCCGTCGAAGATCGACAGGCACCTCCGTGATGCGCCCGAAGAAGGACGTCGCGTGCGGGAGTGAATCCCAGTCTGGCTCGTATGGCTCGTCGTATTCGCCGAGCAAGATCCGCTCGATCCAACTGACATGCGCGACGATGTCGCCGACGGTCCAGCCGGGCAGAGCCGTCGGGGTATCCCACTCAGCCTGCGAGAGCGGGGTGACGAGGTCGATGAAGTCCGCGCTGGCCGACGCCCATGCGGCCACAAGGGTCTCTCGGTCGGCAGCGTCAGGGAGCGGTGAAGTCATGGCATCACGCTACGCCGTTCGGATGAAGCCGTGCCAGGATTCGGGGCAAGGAGGCTCACGTGATTCGCATCGAATTCACCCTGGATGCCAACGATGCCCCCACGATGATTGCGTTCTGGGGCGGGATGCTCGGCTACGACCTCGAAAACGAGGACCGCTTTGCTGAACCGGATCGGGTCTACTGGTCACTCGTCGACCCCGGAGAATCCGGCCCGCGCCTAGTCATCCAGAAAGTCCCTGAGTCGGTTTCGGCTAAATCTCGACTCCACATCGACATCCACACGCGAGCACTCAACGACGAGGTGGACCGCGCTGTGGTCCTGGGTGCGACTCGCATCGACGCCGAACCGATCGTCGAAGTTGGCACCCGATGGATCCGACTGGCCGACCCGGAAGGCAACCTCTTCTGCGTCGTTGAGGACCAATGACCTCCTAAACCGACAGCGGTGCGATTCGGTGTCCGGACGCGGCTAGAGCAGCCAGCCCACCAGCGTGGGCTCGGGCTCCAGATGAATGCCGAATGCAGCACGCACGCCATCTCGCACTGTTCGGGCGAGTTCGGTGATCTCCGCAGTCGAGGCGCCTCCGCGGTTGGTGATCGCGAGAGTGTGCTTGTCAGAGAGTGCGGCATGGGAGCCGGGCAGCCCGTAGCCTCGCGCGAAGCCGGCCCGCTCGATGAGCCAGGCCGCGCTCGTCTTGACGCCACCGTCGACCTCCCATCGAGGGGCGCCCACTGGCAAGAGGTTCTCGCTCGCTACGACGGGATTGGTGAAGAAGGAACCGACGCTCCACGTGTCGTGGTCGGCATCGTCAAGAACCATCCCCTTGGCCGAGCGAAGGCGCAGTACTGCATCGCGCACCTCCGCGATCGGCGCACGCGCACCCACTTCGACCCCCAGGGCCTGCGCGAGTTCGGCATAGGCGATCGGTTCGGAGAGGGTCCCGAGGCGTAGTTGAAAGGTGACCGCAAGGATGACGAAGCGCGGATAGGACTTGAATCTCGACGAGCGGTAGCCGAACCCGCAATCGGCCACGGCCAGCAGTCTTCGCTCGCGCGTCGCCCGGTCGAACACCTCGACCCGCGCGATGGTGCCGGCCACCTCCTGACCGTACGCACCGACGTTCTGGATCGGTGTCGCTCCGACACTCCCCGGTATGCCGGCCAGCGCTTCGATCCCGACCCAGCCCTCCACCGCAGCCCGCGCGGTCAGCGCGTCCCACGACTCCCCCGCCGCGACCGTGACCCACGCCCCCGCGCAATCGGACTTCGTCACCTCGATTCCGCGCGTTCGCACCAGCACCACTCGCCCGTCGAATCCCGAGTCGGCGACCACCACGTTGCTCCCGCCGGCGAGCGGCAGCGCAGGCACACCGCGAGCATCGGCATCCGCGACCGCATCAATGAGTGCAGAGGTGGACTCCGCCGCCACGAGTTCGCGGGCCGGACCCCCGACGCGCAGTGTCGTCAGGGGTGCCAGCGGCACGTCGTGACGCACCTGCGCGGTCATCGCGGGGCCAGGATCTCGTGCCGGCCCTTGAAGCGCTTCAGCATCCGCAGGTAGTTGCGCTTCGACTCGGCGTCGCGCATCTGCGGGTCGGAGTCGTGATACCCGCGGTGCCGCTCCTGGTGTGCGGGCAGGTCTGCGACCGGAGCCACCACGACGCCGTCTGCGGCACGCAGTGCGAGTCCCCACTCGAGGTCGGCGTTGCGATAGAACCGCGCGCTCGCATGCGCTGGTGTCGCGAGGCCGGCAGTGCGCCTCAGTAGGAAGAAGTACGACAGCACTGCGTCGACCTCCCCGGGCCCCGCGTCGACGAATGAATACCAGTCGCTCGTGTCGACGTTGACCCCGCGCCATCCGCTCGCCACGACCGCCTCAACGTCGAATGCGGCGAGCAACGGAGTCACCGCATCACCGTCGAACACCGTCGACAGATCTGCCACACCGTGCACCTGCGCCGTGTCTGCTCTGAGCAGCGCCGTCCGCGCGCGACCCCAGCCGACGGAGTCAAGGGTCTCCTCGACGTGTATGACCTCGAGCCGACCGTCTCCGCCCCCGACCAGTTCGCGCAGTGCGCCACCCGCACCGTCCACATCGCCGAGATCAAGGGCGAGTACCCGCACGTCATCGGGTGCGTGTTCCAGGATCGCGCGGGCACACGTCACGGCATCATCGGGCCACCCGTCGACCAGCAGGCCGATGGTGCACCGATGCGTCACCGCATGTGTCGAGCGATCGGGCAGGTCGGCGAACTTCATCGCGTGCTCGCCCGGCACTACGGCAAACGTGCGATCGCGAAGGCGCGGCCGAGCACCGTCTCACCGCCGCACGTCGCCGTGATCTCGATACGCACGCGCCGGTCGTCGAGTTTCTCAGCCACGGTCCCACTGCAGGTCAGCACCGCCGCACCCGGATCGGGCACCGGCACCGGGCGCGTGAAGCGCACACCGAACTCCTCCAGCGCGCCCGGATCGCCCAGCCATGCGGTGACGACGCACCCCGCCTGGGCCATCGTCAGCATGCCGTGGGCGATCACCCCCGGCAGGCCGACCTCCGTCGCGACCCGGTCGTTCCAGTGGATGATGTTGAAGTCACCCGACGCACCGGCGTACTTCACAAGGTCCATCCGGTCGACGGGCACTTCGCGCGTCGGCAGCGCATGGCCGACCTCGATCGAATCCCAGGATGGCGGCGTCACGAGCCCTCCTCCGCCGTTCCCCGCGCGATGATGAGCGAGTACGCCGTCACCACGTGCTCCCCGTCGACCGTCGCGATCTCGCTGCGAGTCGTCACCATGTCGTTGCCCGCGCGCGACTTGATGTCGTCGATCGTCGTAGTCACCAGCAATTCATCACCCGCCAGGATCGGCCGCGTGTAGACGAAGCGCTCCTCACCGTGCACGACCTTGGAGTAGTCCAGGCCGAGTTCGGGGTCGGTGATGACGTCGTACATCGCCAGATGCGCCAGCACGAAGGCGAAGGTCGGCGGCGCGATCAGATCGGAGCGGCCGAGTGCCTGGGCGGCGGCAAGATCGTGGTACGCCGGATTGTCGTCGCGAATGGCCCGCGCGAACTCCCGGACCTTCTCGCGACCGACGACGTAGGACTGGCCCGACGGGTAGGTGCGCCCG
Organism: Candidatus Nanopelagicales bacterium; assembly: GCA_044370555.1. Taxonomy (GTDB): domain Bacteria; phylum Actinomycetota; class Actinomycetes; order S36-B12; family S36-B12; genus CAINMH01. Next base: position 5,494 of record JBILVH010000005.1, on the reverse strand, counting down.
ACGTAGGCCGGGTTCAGTGCCACGTCAGCGGGTCTCGCGGTGGATCGTGTGCGTGTTGCAGCGGGGGCAGAACTTCTTCATCTCGAGGCGGTCCGGGTCATTGCGCCGGTTCTTCTTCGTGATGTAGTTGCGGTCCTTGCAGTCCTGGCACGCCATGGTGATCTTCGGCCTGACGTCACTTGCCTTTGCCATCACTTCTCCTTCGTCGCCGTTCCACAGCGCCTGCCGTTCATGCTCTTGCCGTGCTGGTAGTGCCGTTCGCGGGTGTAGCGGAGGCCGGACTTGAACCGGCGACACAGCGATTATGAGCCGCTTGCTCTGCCAGGCTGAGCTACTCCGCCCTGCTACTGAGTGGATGGATACCTGGCCGGATGCCAGGCAGCCGAGCCCCAATACGGAATCGAACCGTAGACCTTCTCCTTACCATGGAGACGCTCTGCCGACTGAGCTATTGGGGCGATGAGCCATGTAAGGGTACATGGGGGCGAGCCTCGGAGCGAAAGCGGGCATCCGGCTCGCAGACCGGCCCCGGGGCCTGTCTACTTGACCCATGACAGCCACCGAGACCTGGGCCCTGCAGGGGGTTCCCGGGCTTGCCGAGCGCACATTCCTGGTCACCGGAGCCACCTCCGGGATCGGCCTGGTGACCGCCGCCGAGTTGGCCTGCCAGGGCGCCGCGGTGACCCTCGCGGTCCGCGACCTGCAGCGGGCGGAATCGGTCATGACCGCCATCCGGTCGCGCCGCGCGGATGCCCGTGTCGACGCGATGCGCCTAGACCTCGCCGACCTTGCCAGCGTGCGCACCTTCGCCGAGGAGTGGCGGAGCAGCCATCCACAGGGCCTCGATGTGCTGATCAACAACGCCGGTGTGATGGCGCCGCCGCTGCGCCGCACCGCTGACGGCTTCGAGTTGCAGTTCGGCACCAACCACCTCGGCCACTTCGCCCTGACCGGGCTCCTGCTGCCCGCGATCAGCACCGACGGGCGCATCGTCACGGTCGCATCCGGCGCACACCGGATGGGCCGGATCAACTTCGACAACCTCGACGCATCGAGCGGCTACAGCCGGTGGGCCGCGTACGGCCAGAGCAAACTCGCCAACCTGCTGTTCACCCGCGAACTGCAGGACCGCCTGACGCGCCACGGCCGCACCCAGATCGCGGTCGCCGCACACCCCGGGTACGCCGCCACCAACCTGCAGACAGCCGGTGCACGCATGAGCGGGAGCAAGTGGAGTGAGCGGTTCATGTCGCTCGCCAACAGCGTGCTGGCCCAGTCGGCCGAGGCAGGTGCACTACCGACCCTGTACGCAGCCACCGCACCCGGCATCGCGCCGGGCGCATACGTCGGCCCCGACGGCCTCGGCGAGATGCGCGGGAAGCCGACGCTGGTCGGGATGAGCGCGGCCGCGCAGGACCGCGCAACGGCCCAGCGGCTGTGGACGGTGAGCGAGGAGCTCACCGGGGTGCGCTACCTCGACTGACCTCCGTCGCGCGCGGGTGCAGCGGCAACACTCGACATGATCAGCGCGCCGAACACTGAGATCGCGGCGAGCAGACTCCAGGCGACCGACCAGGAATACGCGGTGACGACGGCCGCCGTGAGGATCGGGGCGAGGCCGCCGGCGAGGAAAATGACTGCGGTCAGCGCGCCCTGGGTCACCCCGACACGCTCCGGCGGCACCACCGCCACCGAGACGGTGAACATCACCGGGTTCCAGGTCATGGATGCGACAGCAGCGATCAGCAGGAGCGGGACGCTCACCGGCTGCGCACTGAAGACCGCCGCCAGCAGAAGTAGTACGGCGACGGCCCACCCGACCCACCGGAACATCGCGACGCGGCGGGCGACGTACCTATCAGCGAGATGGCCGATCGCGACGCGTACGACGACCACCGCGGCCATCACCCCTGCATAGGCCACACCGGCGGACACGGGGGTCCACCCGCGCGCGTTGAACAGGAAGAGCGTGACGAGTGCGACGACACCGATCTGGGTGAAGCCGTAGGCGCCGGCTGCCGCGAGCATGCGCCAGATACGACGCCACGGTGCGGGCGGTCGGTCAGCGATCGAGGTGGTCGACTGCTCGCGGCGTACGACGCGCATCACCACGATCGCGGCGATTCCGGTGGCCGCGACGAGCAGGCTGAGGGCCAGCCCCAGGCTCACCCGCACGGCGATGATCGGCAGAACCACCGCGGCGGTGACCCCGCCGAGGGGCACGGCCGCTTGGCGAATACCGAACGCGAGGCCGAAGCGCGGGGTGCCCGCGAAGGCGCGCGCCATGGACTTCGTGATCGCAACAGTCGCCGCCGAGACGAAGGCGCCGGCGCAGATGAGGGTCAGCACCATGAGCGGGTACGACCGCGTCGCCACGGCGACGACGCTCAGCGCGAGGCAGCCCGCGGTGCCGAGCAGGCCGGTCATCCCGACGGTGCGGTCTCCGATGCGGTCGAGGAGCCGACCCCAGCCGATGACCGAGAGCGCACTCCCGAGGCCGACGCCGCCAAGCAGGAGTCCCACTCCGGCCGGATCGAGGTCGAAGGTCGTCTGCAGGGAAGGGCCGACGGCTGGCAGGCCCTGGTAGAGCGCGGAGACAGATGCCTGGGTGGTGACCGCTGCCGCGAGGATCACGCGTCCGCGCGGGGCCGGTGCGTCCACCTCACCTCCCCTTCGCGAGGGCGGCTCGTTCAGCGGAGCAACTGCCGGGCCATCACGACCCGCTGCACCTGGTTGGTGCCCTCGTAGATCTGCGTGATCTTCGCGTCGCGCATCATGCGCTCCACAGGGTAGTCGCGGCTGTAGCCGTAGCCGCCGAGCACCTGGACGGCGTCGGTCGTGACCTGCATCGCCATGTCGCCCGCGAAGCACTTCGCGGCGGCGCTGAACGCGGTGAGATCGCTGTCGCCGCGCTCACTGCGCGCGGCGGCGGCGTACGTCAACTGGCGGGCAGCCTCGAGCTGGATCGCCATATCGGCAAGCATGAACTGCACGCCCTGCAGGGCCGCGATCGGTTTGCCGAACTGCACTCGCTCCTTCGCATACGCGGTCGCGACGTCGAGTGCACCCTGTGCGATGCCTACCGCCTGCGCGGCGATCGTGATGCGAGTGTGGTCGAGTGTGCGCATCGCGAGGCCGAATCCACCACCGACCTCACCGATGACGCGGTCACCGGGAATCGTCACGTTGTCGAGGTACACCTCTCGCGTGGGCGAGCCCTTGATGCCGAGCTTCTTCTCCGGCGCACCGAACGTCACACCGGGATCGTCGCGGTCGACGAGGAATGCCGTGATGCCGCCACGCGCCCCCGAGTCGGGGTCGGTCACCGCGAGGACGGTGTAGAACGCACTGACCCCCGCGTTGCTGATCCACTTCTTCGATCCGTTGAGCACCCAGGAGTCGCCCTGAGCCACCGCGCGGGTGCGCATCGCGGCCGCGTCCGAGCCCGCATCCGACTCCGACAGGCAGTAGGAGATCATCGCGGAGCCATCGGCTATCCGCGGCAGGACGTGCTGCTTCAGATCGTCCGTGGCCACCAGCATGATCGGCAGGGAGCCGAGTTTGTTGACCGCGGGGATAAGGGATGAGCTGGCACAGGCCCGCGCGATCTCCTCGATGACGATGGACACCGCGAGGGCATCGGCGCCCTGGCCGCCGTATTCGGCGGGGATGTGGGGAGCGTGGAGGTCGGCCGCCACCAGAGCGTCGTAGGACTCCTGGGGGAAGCGGGCCTGCTCGTCGACATCGGACGCGTGGGGTGCGATCGCCTTGTCAGCGACTTGTCGAACCATCTCACGCAGGGCGTCGTACTCCTCGGGCAGTTGGTACAGGTCGAACCCTGGGGAGCCGGACGCCATGCGTTATTTGTACACAGTCGGCGGTCCCCTAGCCAGTTGCACCACCCATCGACGTGCGCTACGTCACGAAATCTTGTAGAAACTGACCCAGCCTTGTATACAAATCCCGTATCCGAACCACCGTCGTATCCGAACTACGCCCAGCCCGGGGCCAGGAGCCAGCCCGGGGTCATGAGGAGGAGCCATGTCCGACCAATTCACCGCCGCGGGCTACTCGGCGACCGACATCGGCTGGGGCTCCCGCCCGGCGGTCGTGGCAGTCGACTTCCAGCAGGCGTTCTGCGACCCGCAGTACGCCCTCGGGCGCAGCGCGCACGTGACCTCGGCCGTGGCCAATGCCGCACCGGTGGTCAAGGCCGCCCGAGCGGCCGGCGTACCGGTGATCCACACCGCGGTCGCCTGGGACAACGATGCGACCTTCGTGAAATGGAAGGTTCCGACCCTGCGACTGATCGAGCCCGGCTCGCACGGTGCCGCCATCACCCCGTCGCTCTGGGAGGACTCCGACATCTACCTCCTCAAGCGGTACCCCTCGGCCTTCTTCGGTACCGACCTCACGACCATCCTGCGCAATCTCGGGGTCGACACCGTGCTGGTCATGGGCGTCACGACGAGCGGCTGCGTGCGGGCGACCATCGTCGACTCGTTCAGCCACGGCTTCCGCACGATCGTCGTCGAGGACGCCTGCGGCGACCAGGAGGCTGACTCCCACGACGCGAACATGCGTGACGTGTCCCGCCGCTACGCCGACCTGGTGTCCCACACCGAAGCGGCGGAGCGGCTCGCCACGTACGCCTGATGCGCCGGATCGCCGTCACCGGACGGTTCCAGCCGCTCCACAACGATCACCTCGACCTCATGCACCGAGCGCTGTCGAAGGCGGACCTACTGATCGTGGGCATCACGAACCCCGATGCGCGCAGCCTGATGGAACATCCCGACTCAGGGCACCGGCACACCGGTGAAGCCAACCCCTACACCTACTTCGAGCGGGCCGCGTGGGTCGATGCAGCGCTTCGGGAGTCTGCGGTCGACCCCGCCCGCTTCATTGTCACGCCCTTCCCGTTGGAGCGGCCAGACCTGTGGGAGTCCTATATCCCCGCAGGTACCACTCAGGTGATCCGCGCGTACTCCCCGTGGGAACGGTCGAAGGCCGCGGCATTGGCGGCGTGCTACCCGGTGGAAGTCATCGACGGTGACCCGGCTATCCGCATCACAGCCAGCGATATCCGGGCCCGGATCCGCGCGGGCGACACCACGTGGAGCTCGCTCGTGCCACCCGCGGTGTCGCGGAGCCTCGCGTGAGTCGCGCACCCTTCCCGCCGTGGGAACTCATGGATGACGCACTGCCCGTCGTCCTCGTCATCGCCGACGGGCTCGGCGACCGGGCCTGCCCTGAACTCGGGGGTCGCACCCCGGCCGAAGCGGCTCGGACGCCGGTGCTCGACGAACTGGCGCGTCGCGGCTCCTGCGGGGTCCACGTGCCCTTCGGACCGGGTCGGGCGACCTCGAGTGAGCGCTCGCACTGGGCGATGTTCGGGATGTCCGAGATCGCTTTCCCGGGCCGAGCGGCACTAGAGCTCGCCGGGGTCGGCCATGACGTGCCGTTCGACGTACCCATGTGGCATCTGGCACTT
>JBILVH010000112.1:0-5861 GCA_044370555.1 Candidatus Nanopelagicales bacterium | reverse complement strand
GCAGGCCGACCAGGCACAACTCATCGGGGAGGCGGCGCGGCTGCTCCGACCCGGCGGCATCCTGGCGATGACGGGGGCGCTCGAAGGATCACGGACCGGCGTCACCGCGATCACCGACGACTACCTCGCGGCCCTGGTGCCGCTGGGCAATGGCCTCGTGGTTGCCGTCCGCCGCCCCAATCCGGACGACGCCGCGTAACAGAGCGGGGCTGCCCTCGCTCAGCAAGGGCCCGTACCGAGGAGGGTGCTGCGAGGCGGCGGCGGGCTAGGACGGCAGGACGGCGATCAGCTTCTCGCCGAGTTCCCTGACCTCGGTGGCGTTGAGTTCGACAACGAGTCGGCCGCCACCCTCCAGGGGAACGCGCATCACATAGCCGCGACCTTCCTTGGTCACCTCCATCGGGCCATCACCGGTTCTCGGCTTCATGGCGGCCATGTGCGTCCCCTTCCGTAAGACTGCGCACCATTATCCCCGATAACCCCGGGCCCGCCCCACGTGGGCTGACCGCGGGAGGTCCGGGCGACCTCTAGCGCGCCACGAGGACCGGGCAGGACGCCAGGTGGTCATCCACGACGCCGAGGGCCTGCATGCAGGCGTAGGCCGTGGTCGGACCGATGAACCGCCAGCCCAGGGCCCGCAGGTCCCTCGCCAGCGCGGTGCTGGCCGCCGTCACGGCCGGGATCTGCGTGGTCGTCCGCGGGCGCGGCCGATCCGCCGAGTACGCCCAGACGAGCGCGTCAAGGGCGCCGGGGCCGCGCTCCGCCCGCAGCCGACCGGCGACGCGGGCGTTGTGGATGGCCGCGTCGATCTTCGCCCCGTGGCGGACGATGCCCGCGTCGGCACGCAGCCTCGCGCGGTCAGCGTCGGTGAAGCACGCGACGGCGTCGATGGCAAATCCCGCGAAGGCGGCCCGGAATGCCGGACGCTTGCGCAGGATCGTGAGCCAGGACAGCCCCGACTGGAACCCTTCGAGCACAAGGCGTTCGAAGACCGCATCGTCACCGCGCACCGGACGACCCCATTCGAGGTCGTGATACTCGCGCAGGTCCTCGGTCTGCTCGGCCCACGGGCAGCGGGCCATCCGGTCACTCACCGGCCGGTCGGGAGGACGCCCTGCTCGACGAGACGACCGAAGGCCCGCAGTGACCGGCGCACACCGGCGACGAACGCGGGCTTCACGAACGGCCACCCGATCGCGCCGAGCGTGCCGAGGGGTAGTTCGAGGTCCTCGCTCCACACGAAGCGCGACCGCCCATGCGGGAGTTCGACCGCCTCCATCGTGCCGGTGCCGCGCACGATGCGACCGGTGTGCAGCACGTCGACGCGGTGCGGCGCCTCCCAGCGGGTGATGACCATGGTGTCCCAGAACCCGACGGGACCGACGCCGGTCCATGCGGCCAACGTCGCGCCCTCTCCGTGACCGCTCCCGCCGCCGGTGACCTCCACCCGCGTCCCGAGCATCCACTGCCCCTGCGCCGCCCAGTCGGCGAACCCCCAGAACACCGCCTCGACTGGCGCGTGCACGAGAACGTCAAGACTCAGGTGCACGGTGCGCGTGGCCCCCAGGCGACCGCTCACGGCTTCGGCTCGATCCTTGGCGACGTCATCGGGTCGACGGTCGTGGCATCGACGGCGACGGTCGCATCGAAGATCGACGGGTCCCGATGGCCCAACTCGTCGCGCAGCGCTGCGATCGTGGCATCGCGCACCGCGATCTCCGAGGCGAGCCGGTCGAGCAGACCATCGACCTCGTCCATGCGGTACCCGCGCACCCCGACGTCGAAGCGGACCTGCTGCAAGTGCTTGCCCTTGATCGGGCCCTCGGCGGGCAACTCATCGGGCACCCGGTCCGGCGGCGCGTCCGGGAGTCCGCCGAGGCGACCCACGGCGAGCAGACTGATTCCCGTCACCACCGCGATGGCGAGGACCACGAACAACACCGTCATGTCGACCTCATGATCGAATCGTGCCACGCTGGAGCCACCCGCGCGCGCAGCACCCGTCCGTCAACCCGTCGCCATCGACCACCATTGGCAACCGTCGACCACCATCGAAGGGACTTCCGTGGAACTACGGCTCGGCCGCAGGGTGTTCGCACCGACCGACCTGGTCATCATGGCGATCGTCAACCGGACACCCGACTCCTTCTATGACCACGCCATGGCCGATGACGTCGCCCTGGACGCCGTTGCGCGGGCGATCGATGAGGGTGCCGACATCATTGACATCGGCGGGGTCAAGGCCGGCCCCGGCCAGGAGGTCGATCCGGCCGAGGAGTTGCGCCGGACGGTCGACTTCGTCGCGCGGGTGCGTGATCTGCACCCCGACATCGTGATCAGCGTCGACACCTGGCGCGCGGAGGTCGGCGCGGCTGTCGCGGAAGCGGGGGCCGATGTTCTCAACGATGCATGGGGCGGGGTCGACCCGGACCTGGCGGTGGTCGCGGCGAAGCACGGGCTCGGCATCGTGTGCACCCACGCCGGCGGCCAGCAGCCGCGCACGCGTCCGCACCGGGTCCGCTACGACGACGTGATGGCCGACATCGTCGCGGTGACGACCGGACTCGCGCAGCGCGCGGCGGATCTCGGCGTCCCACGGAACAGCATCGTGATCGACCCGGGCCACGACTTCGGGAAGAACACCCGGCACTCCCTCGAAGCGACACGGCGGCTCGGCGAGATGGTCACCACCGGTTGGCCCGTGCTTGTTTCCCTATCGCGCAAGGACTTCGTGGGCGAGACGCTCGACATCGCGACGCCCGCGGCACGGCTTGGTGGCACGCTTGCAGCCACGGCAGTCAGCGCATGGCTCGGTGCTCGCGTCTTCCGCGTGCACGACGTACGCGCCACGCGCGAGGTCCTCGCCATGGTGTCGGCGATCCGCGGTGACTCCGACCCGGTCGTTGGGCGCCGGGGACTCGCCTAGCCGGCCGGAGCCGCGCCTAGTCGGCCAGTGCGGCGAAAGCCTCGTCGACGGTGCGCGTCCACACGACCGCGGAGCGCGCCGATGCCGAGACGAACCCGCGCTCGGTCAGACCATCGATCCACTCCCGAAGGGGCGCGAAGTCATCCCACGGGTCCAGAACCACCACCGGCTTCGCATGCATCCGGAGCACCTGGCCGGTCCATGCCTCGATGAACTCCTCGAGTGTCCCGATGCCGCCCGGAAGCACGAGGAATGCGTCGCTGCGCTCGTCCATGACGCCCTTGCGCTGCCGCATGTCCCGAGTGACCACGAGTTCGTCCGCCTCATGGTCGGCGACCTCCCACGCCATCAGGCCCTCGGGGATGACTCCGATGGTCCAAGCGCCAGCGGCCCGCGCGGACGTCGCCACTGCACCCATCATGGAGATCGACCCCGCACCCGACACGAGACGCCAGCCGAGGTCACCGATGCGGGTCCCCACCTCCGCGGCCAACTCGATGTAGCGGGTGTCGATATGCACGCTGGACGCGCAGAACACGCACACCGTCCGCTGGCCCATGACCGGCACCCTACGAGGTGCGGCTTGCCGGGGTCGGCGGCCTCTGCTAGGTTAGTTGAAGCGTCAACCAATTCCCCTTCCGGCATCCGCCGCCCACCGAAAGGCTCGCCATGACCGACCTGAGCAGTGCCACCGGCACCTGGAACCTCGATCCCACCCACACGACGGTCGGCTTCCACGCCCGCCACGCCATGGTGGCCAAGGTGCGCGGCGCCTTCACCGAGGTGGCCGGCAGCGTGACCCTCGACGGGGCCAACCCCGCCGCGTCGAGCGCGACGCTCACGATCCAGGCCGCGAGCATCCACACGGCCAACGCCGACCGCGACGGTCATCTGAAGTCCGGTGACTTCCTCGACGTCGAGACCTACCCGACACTCACCTTCACCTCCACCGCGGTCAAGCAGACCGGCCCCGAGACGTTCATCGTCACCGGCGACCTGACCATCCGCGGTGTGACCAAGTCCGTCGACGTGACCTTCGACTACCTCGGCACGAGCACCGACCCGTGGGGCAACCTCCGCGTGGGCTTCGAGGGCCGCGCCGAGATCAGCCGCAAGGACTTCGGCCTGGTCTGGAACGTCGCACTCGAAGGTGGCGGGCTCCTCGTCGGTGACGCCGTCCGGATCGAGATCGACGCCGAGGCAGTCAAGGCAGGCTGACCGGTGCGGGTACGGTGTGCGGCGTGACCACGCCGCGCACCGCATCCGCCCTCGGGTTGGCCACCTTCAGCGGACCGACCGTCCTCGACGCATGGTTTCCCGCGCCCGCCCTGGGGACGACCCCGACCGACGTACCCCTTATCGATTCGGGCATCCGCTCCGACGAGATCCGGGGTGTCGAGGTGCGAACGGTGCGCGTGGACATCGCCGATCTCGACTCCCCACCTGCTGACACGACCGACGCGTACCTGCGCCTGCATCTGCTCTCGGCACGGCTAGCCCCCCCGCGCAGTATCAACCTCGACGGGATCTTCGGGCTGCTGCCCAACGTCGCCTGGACATCGCTCGGACCCGTCCCCCTCGAATCGCTGGCCGACGTGCGACTTCGGGCACGCGGACACGGGGTGCACCTCGCGGTGCTCGGTATCGATCGCTTCCCACGGATGGTCGACTACGTCGTACCCACCGGGGTCCGCATAGCCGACGCCGACCGCGTCCGCCTCGGCGCGCACCTCGCCGAGGGCACCACGGTGATGCACGAGGGCTTCGTCAACTTCAATGCCGGGACACTCGGCGCCTCGATGGTGGAGGGCCGCATCTCCGCGGGGGTCATCGTCGGACCTGGCTCAGATATCGGTGGCGGTGCATCGATCATGGGCACCCTCTCAGGGGGTGGCACGACCGTCATCACCATCGGATCCGGTTGCCTCATCGGGGCGAATGCCGGCGTCGGCATCTGCCTCGGCGACAACTGCATCGTCGAAGCGGGCACGTACGTCACCGCCGGCGCCCGGGTGACCCTGCCCGATGGCGCCGTCGTCAAGGCGGCCGAGCTCTCCGGGGCCCACGGACTGCTGTTCCGGCGCAATTCCCTCACCGGTGCCCTCGAGGCCCTGCCCCGCAGCGGAACCTGGGGCGGCCTCAATGCCGCCCTCCACAGCAACGACTGACCGGAGGTTCGACCGTCCCTGCGGTCTGGCCAGCCGAGCGCGAACGGCCTCCTCCGCCGCGACCTCCCACGCGATCGCCGCGTCAAGGTGCAGAGCCGATAGCCGCACGGCGCCCGGGGTGCTGTCGCTATGCATGGTTGCCAGGCCTAGGGCGCGCTGCCAAGGCCCCTGGGTCCACCGCACTGACTGCACCCGCGCATGCGGCGCGACGGCGACCTGCCGCGTCAGCCGACCGTGTCGTACGGCGATCACAGTGTCGGTAAAGGCGACCGCCAGCAGCGCGTATTGGACAGGTGATCGCCACCTGGCCCGTGCGGGGGCACCGACCCACGGCAGGGTGTCGACATCGACCCCGGGCAGCACCTGCGCGAGCAGGGCGGGTACGTCGCCGCGCGGGGCCACGGGCGCCAGCACGGTCTCGTTCGTCGCTGACACCGCCCCGAGCCCCGCGACATTCAGTCGGATCCGCACCCAGCCGAGGCGTCGCCATACCAGCGGCTCGACGATCTCGACGGCCTGGACGCGGTCCGGCGGGATAGTCCGCTGCTCGGTACTCGCGAGCCCAGAACGCACCCGGAGCCCGTCATCGGCCCTGGTCAAGGTGAAGCCGTGGTAGCGGACGAACTGCTGCACCACGGTGAAGATTGGCAACCCGCCGGTGATCACGGCGATCGGCAGCCCACCCCACCCGTTCGTCAGGACGACGACGCCGAGCACGAGCACGGTGGCTGCCACTAGGCCAAGCGTGCTCACCCGAGCAAGTGTCG
>JBILVH010000111.1:0-5862 GCA_044370555.1 Candidatus Nanopelagicales bacterium | reverse complement strand
GTCCGCCCGCGACCGCGCATAGCCCGCCGCGCTGTCCTTGCTCACCATGAACGCCCAGTCACTCGACATGGCCAGCAGCAACTCGCGTACGACCTGATCGTGCACCACCGACCGCGCACCCAACGGCATCGCATCCACCGCCGCGAGCACCTCGGCCTGCAGCGCGCGCGACTGCTCCACGAGGTCGGCCACCCGCTCGCCGTCCCACACCCGCCAGTCCTTGCCCGACCCCCACGACCCGGCACCGGGATCGGCTCGCCCGGCCACCGCCCCGCCCTCGATCGCCCCGCGCAGCGTCGTCACCCGCACCCCGGCCTCGGGCAAGAGCCGCAGCACGCGCTCGAGCCAGTGCGGCCCCTCGAACCACCAGTGCCCGAACAGCTCGGTGTCGTACGCCGCGACCACGATCCCCGGCCGTCCGCGCTCCCGCGCGAGCGACTCGAGGCGTGCGCGTACGACGTCCACGAAGTCCACCGCGTCGCGCTCCGCCGCGCGCAGCGCCGCACCAGCGTCGTACGGCGCCTTGTCGGCCGGTGCGACCGTCAACCCGGTCACCCGCGCCGGCCTGAACCCCCACTCGTGGTCGAAGGTGTGGAAGTCGCGGTACCACCGCCCGCCCGGGTAGCCGCGGCGCGGTGACCACACGCGGTACGTCACATCGAGATCGCGCCCGAACGCGACGACGTCACTGTCGCCGAGCCGCCACGCATCAGCCGTACTCGCACCGCAGCCGAGCAGAGTCGGACCGTCCAGCATCAGGTGACTGACCCCGGCCTCCGCAAGCAGCGCCTCCAGCCCGGGTCGATACCCGCACTCGGGCAACCAGATACCGCCCGCGTTGCCCGGCGTGCCACGAACCGCATCGCGACGCAGTACTGCGTCGTCGAGTCCCACGCGCAGGGCGAACCGCGCCACCCGCGGGTCGGCGAGCGGCAGGAAGGGATGCGTTGCCGGGCCACCGAGCACCTCGACCACACCGCTGTCGGCCAGTGCGCGCAGCGGGGGAGTGCCGCCGCGCGCCCAGTGCTGCTCGAACTCAGCGAGCGCCTCCCGCGCGGCGATGAACTCCGCGCGCCCCCGGGCCGCTCGCGCAGCATCGCGCGCACCGGCCATCCCCTGCGCGCGCACCGACCAGTAGCCCAGCCAGGTGTGGTGCTCAGCAATGGCGTACGGATCGTCGAGCTGGGCGGCGAGCACCGGCGTCATCCCGAGCGTCAGCACATCGCGAAGCCCTTCGTCCGCGAAGCGCCGCAGCATCCGCCACATCGGCTGGTACGAACCGGCCCACGCCTGATGCAGCCACTCCTCACCCACCGGCCACGCACCGTGCCGCAGGACCCACGGGATGTGGCTGTGCAGGACCAGGCAGAACGTGCCGATCGGCTTCATGGACGTACGCCGGCTACCGCGCGCCCGACCGTCACGCGACCACGCCCACGCCGAGGAGGTCCTGAGTCGCAGACGTGACCCCGTCGATGTCATGCTCCGAGGTCCGGATGTCGAAATCCGCGGCAGTCACGCCGCTCACGAAGTCGAGCAGCTCCGCATCCCACTGCCCCCCTAGTGCCGCAGCCACTTGCGCTGCCACCAACGAGCCGTGCTCCACCTCCCGCGCGCGCAGCCGTGCGGCGTGCTCGAGTCCGTGCACGCGCACCTGCGCGAACCCGGCCTCGGTCAGCAGTTCAGCCACCTGCTCGGCGTCGAACTCCTCGACGTGGAACGGATTCACCGGTCGCGCCCCGCGCGCAAGCCCGGGGGAGAAGACAGGTCGGTTCGGGGTGCTCACCGCGATCCGCCCGCCGGGCCGCAGCACCCGTCGGCACTCGCGAAGGAATCCGCGCAGGTCCCACAGGTGCTCGATGACCTGCAGCGACACCACGGCATCGACGCTCGCGGGGCGAATGGGCAGGGCGATGAGATTCGCGCGCATCACGGCGATGGAGCCGTACGTCGTCGCCGCGTGATGGCAGACCATCTCGTCGTACTCCAGCGCGATGACCGCAGCACCCGATCGAGCGAGCAGGTCAGCGCCGTACCCCTCACCGCAGCCGGCGTCCACCACGCGTACACCGAAACCCGCAGCACCCGCGAACTCCGCCGCGGCACCGGCACCCACCGCACCCGCGAACTCCGCCGCGGCACCGTCACCGGCACCGCCGTCACCCGCGAGGCCACCCGCCGCACCCGCGAACTCCGCCGCACCGCCGTCACCCACCGCACCCGCGAACTCCGCCGCACCACCGTCACCGGCACCACCGTCACCACCGTCACCCGCGACACCACCACCCGCCGCGCGGACCTCCCGAAGGTGCCGCGCCACCCACCGGTAGACCACTTCATGCCGCGCGAACCAGTAGGCCTCCTCGGGCAGCCCCGGCACCGTGCGCTCTCCCGTCAGCGGCAGATCGGCGGCCATCCCGCGAGGTTATCGGCCCCGCGCACGCCCCTAGTGCGGTTGGTCACACGGGCATCCTCCGCCCGCCTCCCAAGGAGCGGTCAGCCGCTTGGAGAAGTAAGGTTTCACCGTCGTCAGTACGGCTCCGACGGCATGAACAATCCCATCCGCGTGCCGCGTAGGCCGCGGGTACCAGCGGCGAAAACGAGGTAGCGATGAAGATCGCAGTCTGCGTCAAGCAGGTCCCTGACACCTGGGCCGAGAAGCGGCTTCGGCCCGCTGACTCACTGCTCGACCGGGAGTCGGCCGAGGGCGTGATCAACGAACTCGACGAGTACGCCGTTGAGGAGGCCCTGCGTCTGCAGGAGGCGCACGGCGGCGAGATCACCATCGTGTCGATGGGTCCGGAGCGCGCGGTCGAGACGATCCGCAAGGCGCTCAGCATGGGCGCTGACTCGGGCATCCACATCGTCGACGACGCCCTGAGCGGCTCCGACGCGCTCGCGACCTCCGCGGTCCTCGCCCGGGTGCTCCAGGGGAGGGGCTTCGACCTCATCATCTTCGGCTCGGAGTCCACCGATGCGCGCATGAGCGTCGTCCCGGCAATGGTCGCCGAGCGTCTCGGCCTGCCGCAGCTCACCTTCGCGCAGAAGGTCGAGGTCGACGGCGCGACCGTTCGCATCGAGCGCCAGACCGACTACGGCTACGACAGTGTCGAGGCGGCTACGCCGGTGGTCATCAGTGTCGTCGAGAAGATCAACGAGCCGCGCTACCCCTCCTTCAAGGGCATCATGGCCGCGAAGAAGAAGCCGCTCGACACAGTGTCGGTCGCCGACACCGGGCTCGACGCGGGCAGCGTCGGTCTCGGTGCCGCATGGACCGAGGTCGCCGACTTCGCCGCGCGCCCGCCGAAGGCCGCGGGCACGATCGTCAACGACGAAGGATCGGGCGGCGTGAAGATCGCCGAGTTCCTTGTTGGCAGCAAGCTCCTCTGAGATCGACCAGACACGAGAGACAGGCGAAGACATGGCACAGGTGTTGGTGGTTGTTGAGCAGGCAGACGGCGCGGTCAAGAAGGTCACGCTGGAGAACCTCACTCTCGCGCGATCGCTCGGTGAGCCAGCTGCGGTGTGGCTCGGACCCGGCTACAACGATGCTGCGGCCGCCACCCTCGGCGAGTACGGAGCGGGCACCGTGTACGTCGTCGACTCCGCCGACCTCGTCGACTTCGTAGTCGCGCCCAAGGCCGAGGCGCTGGCCGCGGTGGTCGCGCAGGTCTCCCCGGCCGCTGTGCTCGTCTCGTCGACGGCCGAGGGCAAGGAACTCGCCGGTCGCCTGGCCATCAAGATCGAGTCGGGCATCATCACCGACGCGGTCGCGGTGGATCCCGGCTTCATCGCCACGCAGAGCGTCTTCGGTGGATCGACCGTCGTGCACTCCAAGGTCTCGCGCGGCATTCCGATCATCACCATCCGGCCCAACTCGACCCCGCCCGAGGCTGCTCCGACCACCGCCGCCCGCACCGACATCGCGGTGAGCGTGACCGATGCGGCGAAGGGTGCGCGAGTCACGGGTCGGACCGCGGCGCAGAAGGCCGGTCGCCCCGAGCTCTCCGAGGCCGCGGTCGTGGTGTCGGGTGGGCGCGGTGTCGGTGGTCCCGAGGGATTCAGCGTCATCGAGGGTCTCGCCGATTCGCTGGGCGCGGCGGTCGGTGCCTCGCGCGCCGCAACCGACGCGGGCTGGTACCCGCACCAGTACCAGGTGGGCCAGACCGGCAAGACGGTCTCGCCGCAGCTCTACATCGCCAACGGCATCTCCGGTGCTATCCAGCACCGCGCGGGCATGCAGACCTCCAAGACCATCGTGGCGGTCAACAAGGACCCCGAGGCGCCCATCTTCGAACTCGCCGACTTCGGCGTAGTCGGGGACCTCTTCGCGGTGGTGCCGCAGTTGACCGAGGAGATCGGCAAGCGCAAGGGCTGAGCTCCGCGACAGGTAGCATCAACGCTCGTGGACGCCTCTGACACATCGGTCGCGTACCTCGACCACGCCGCCACTACCCCCATGCGTGACGAGGTGCGCGAGGTGTGGCTCACCCACAGCCACCGCGTCGGAAATGCGTCATCTCTGCATGCCGGGGGTAGGTCCGTGCGGCGCGTCGTCGAGGAGTCCCGCGAGTCCGTGGCCGGTGACCTCGGTGTGCGGCCCAGTGAGGTCGTCTTCACCGCGGGTGGCACCGAGGCGAACAACCTCGCGGTCAAGGGAGCCTTCTGGGCCGCCGCGGCCAGACAGCGCACAGTCGTGCTCGCCAGCGCGATCGAACACCACGCCGTTCTCGATGCCGTCGAGTGGGTCGGTGCGCACGAGGGCGCCGACGTCCGGTGGCTTCCGGTCAACGACCTCGGCCTCGTCGACGTCGACGCCGTGCGCACGCACCTCGCAGACGCAGCAGCGCAGGGCGGTGCCGCGCTCGCGACCGTCATGTGGGCCAACAACGAGGTCGGCACCCTGCAGCCGGTCGACCAGATCGCGGCGCTATGCGCCGAGGCGGGCGTGCCGTTCCACTCCGACGCCGTGCAGGCGGTCGGCCAGGTCCCGGTGCGCGCCGACCTGCCGGGGCTCGCAGCACTGACCGTGAGCGGCCACAAACTCGGTGCGCCGGTCGGCGTCGGGGCGCTGATCGCCCAGCGCGACCTCGGTCTCGAGCCACTGCTCCACGGCGGGGGCCAAGAGCGCGATGTCCGCTCGGGCACGCTCGACGGCGCGGGCATCGCCGCGTTCGCCGCCGCACTGCACCTCGCGGTCAGCGAGCAGGCGGAGTACGCCGACCGCGTCGCACGGCTGCGCGACTACTTGGTCGCCGGGGTGCGCGAGCGCGTGCCGAACGCCGTACTGCGCGGCGACCCTGTGCACCGGCTGCCCAACAACGCCCACTTCACCTTCCCGGGGTGCGAGGGCGATGCACTGCTGATGCTCCTCGACGCTGCGGGAGTCATGGTGTCGACCGGGTCCGCGTGCACGTCGGGCGTGCCCGAGCCGAGTCACGTGCTGCTCGCGATGGGCGTCGCCGAGCAGGTGGCGACCGGTTCGCTGCGCTTCAGCCTCGGACGCACATCGACGCGCGCCGATGTCGACCGTCTGCTCGCAGCGCTACCGGCGGCCGTCGAGCGCGCTGAGCGCGCGGGTGTCGTGCGCATCTCCCGGGACCGCTGATGCGCATCGTCGCGGCGCTGTCCGGTGGAGTCGACTCCGCCGTGGCCGCGGCCCGCAGCGTCGACGCCGGCCACGAGGTGGTGGGAGTACACCTCGCCCTGAGCCGCGCGGACAGCGCGGGCCGGCATCGCGGCTGCTGTACGCCAGACGATGCGCGCGATGCGCGCCGGGTCGCCGACGTGCTGGGCATCCCCTTCTTCGTCTGGGACTTCTCCGAGCGCTTCGCCGAGGAGGTCATCGGCGACTTCACCGCC
>JBILVH010000110.1:0-5917 GCA_044370555.1 Candidatus Nanopelagicales bacterium | reverse complement strand
CTCGCTCCGTGGGTACTCAGGGCGACGGTGATAGCCGTGGGCATCGTGGCCGCGCTGAGCATCTGGCTCACGTGATGGAGGATGCGTGATCCACGAGGTCAACGATCCGCTCGATCCGAGGTTGGACCCCTATGTGCGCATGACCGACGCGGACCACCGGGTGCACCGTGAGGCGGCAGAGGGCTTCTTCATTGCCGAAGGCCGACTGGCCGTCGAACGCGCTCTCGACAGTGGATGGCGGCCCGTCAGCCTCTTCGGCCTACGGAGATTCCTGGAGGAGTTCGACCACCTTGTGGACGTCCCCAGGTTGGCGGGGACTCCGGAGGTGCTCCAGGCCGTGACGGGGTTCCACGTGCACCGCGGCTGCCTCGGACTATTCCAGCGCCGCGCCGAGCCCGAGTTGCCGGATCTGCTGATGGGCGTCCGTCGCGTCCTAGTCCTCGAGGGACTGGTGGACCACGCCAATGTCGGCGCCGCATTCCGTTCGGCTGCCGCATTCGGTGTCGATGCCGCCCTGCTGTCGCCGCACTGCGCAGATCCGCTGTACCGACGCGCGGTCAAGGTGTCGATGGGTGCAACGCTGGTCGTGCCGTTCCGTCGCGCGGTTGCGTGGCCCGACGAACTCGAGGTTCTGGGCGATCTGGGCATCGTCACGTGGGCGTTCACCCCCGACGACGGCGCGGTTGACGTCGGAGGCCTGCCCGTACCCGACCGCCTGGCACTGCTTTTCGGCACCGAGGGGACGGGCCTGACCGAGACCGCGTTGGCGCGAGCCGCTGAGCGCGTGCGGATTCCGATGAGCGCACGGGTCGACTCACTCAACGTAGCCGCCGCCGCGGCAGTCGCCTTCTACGCGTGCCGTCTCGACGTACGTCGGTGAGTTAGTGTCGACACGTGGCCGACATCGTCCTCATCCGGCA
This sequence comes from Candidatus Nanopelagicales bacterium, assembly GCA_044370555.1. Taxonomy (GTDB): domain Bacteria; phylum Actinomycetota; class Actinomycetes; order S36-B12; family S36-B12; genus CAINMH01. The sequence goes on along the minus strand of JBILVH010000110.1, from coordinate 4,997 downwards.
CGGTGAAACCGAGTGGAGTTCCTCCGGCCAGCACACCGGCCGGACCGACATCGGGCTGACGGAGCGGGGGTGTCGGCAGGCGGATGCCTTGGCACCACGGCTCGTCGATGTTCAGTTCGGACTGGCCCTCACCAGCCCGATGGCACGCGCCCGTGAAACCGCGCAGCGCGCGGGCCTGCAGGCCGAGCCCGACCCCGATCTCCTGGAATGGGACTACGGCGCGTGGGAAGGGCGGACCACGGCCGACATCAGAGCGACCCTCCGGAACCCGGCATGGACCATCTGGGCGGAGCCGATCCCAGCGGGTGCGACACCGGGGGAGCAGGCCCAGGACGTCGCGGTGCGGTCCGCCCGCGTGATCGAGCGATGTCTGCCGGTGCTCGCAGCCGGCCGCTCATGCGCACTCGTCGCCCACGGACATGTGCTGCGCATCCTGGCCGCCACCTGGCTCGGCCTGCCGGCCATCGACGGCCGCCTCCTTGCCCTTGCGCCAGCCACCCTGAGTTCACTCGGTTTCGAGCGGGAACAACGGGTCATCACGTCGTGGAATGCCTAGGCGCCGTAGAGTGCCGTGCGTGACCTGGCGACGGCCCATCCTGTCGACGGCACTGATGTCCGGTGTCGCGATCGTCGGCCTGGCATTGGCGGGTTGCACAGCCCCTACCGCTGACCCGGCGCCGGCAGTCGCGACGGCTGATTCTTCGACCGGAGCACCCACCGGCCACGACGGACATTCGGGGACTATCGCCCCGCCCGAACCGGTGACCGAGGGGGAAGGGCTGGTCACCCTGGCGTTGTCGCGGCCCTATCAGCCGGTCGCAGCTGGCAGCGCAAGCGACGACTACCGGTGCTTCCTCATCGACCCGGGCGTCTCCGAGGATCGCTTCATCACAGGGGTGCGCTTCGTCCCTGGCAATCCGGAGGTCGTCCACCACGCGATCGTCTACCGCGTGGACCCGTCCCAGGTCGCCGCGGCGCGCGACCGCGATGCACAGGACGAGCGGGACGGCTGGACCTGCTTCGGCGGACCTGACCTCCCGGCACCTGCGGGCACCCGCGGTCTTGATGCACTCGGGACCTCCGCGTGGCTGGCCGCGTGGGCGCCCGGTGGCAAGGAGACCCGCTACCCGGACGGCACCGGTGTGCCCCTGGGGGCGGACGAGCAGGTCGTGCTCCAGGTGCACTACAACCTCGCCGCTGGCGACGGACTGGACAACACCAGCGTCGAGTTCCGGACGGTGCCCGTCACGGCTGATCTGCGCCCACTCGCCACCATGCTGCTGCCGGCACCCGTGGAGCTGCCGTGTCAGGCCGGGGAGACTGCTCCCCTGTGCGATCGCCAGGCAGCCGTCGAGGACACGATCACGAGGTTCGGCGGCGAGTCACTGCGCACAATCTGGGGCCTTCAGTTCCTGTGCGGCGGAGACCTCACGGATCCGGCAGCCGGACCGACCCAGTCGTGCGACCATCGCGTAAGCGCACCATCCACGATCTTCGCCGCGGCAGGGCACATGCACCTGCTCGGCCGCTCGATCACGATCGATCTGAATCCAGACACTCCCGATGAGCGCCGCATCCTCGACGTGCAGGCCTATGACTTCGACCGGCAGGGATCAGTGCCACTGCCCGAGCCGGTTGACGTCGAGAAGGGCGACGTCCTGCGCGTGACCTGCACTCACGACACGTCCCTGCGGGAGAAGATCCCCGCCTTGCGCGAGGTCGGTCCCCGATACATCACATGGGGCGAAGGCACCGCCGACGAGATGTGCCTGGGCATTGTGACACTGTCACCGCGCGCCTGACGGCGGAGGGATTATGCGCGCAGTATCCACACGGCCACGTGCGCTACGGCTCGCCATGGTTATTGCGTGCACGCTCATGGGGGCTTTCACCGCTACCTGCTTCGTGACCGGATGGTCGGTCTTCAGGGACGGTCCTGTGACATCCGATCTGGGGCGCCTCGACACCGGCCGAGATTCCCATGCGGCGGTCATCGAGGTGGTCGGTGCGGGCTGGGACCTCGGTGTGCCGTTCCCGGCCATGTGGGGACAGCCATGGATGGTCGCCACCAGTCAGGAACGGGAGCTCTTCATCGGATCAAGCACCCTGGCATCTGTGCGTACCTATCTCGACGGTGCATCGTACGCGTTCGCCGGATTCGAAGCGGGCCAGTGGCAGGTGCGGTCGATCCCGGGGCAGATGGCGCCAGGCGTACCCGGCGAACAGTCACTGTGGCGCGACTCCGAATCGGGTCCAGCCGTCGCGATTCCCGCGCGCGACGTGATCGTCGTTATGCGAGCGGACGCTGGCGCACCCGTGCGCGCCGAGATGTCCGCTCAGTTCCGACCGGAGCGGGCCCCGGTCATCCTGGTGATCACCGGTCTGATCACCGCCATCCTTCTCATCACGTCGGTGATCCTGGTGCGGGGCCTCCGGGTGGCTTCCGCGGCACGATCGGACGTCGATGACTGAGGGCCTCCCGTTGCGACCTGTCACGGTGCCCAACGCGGTCAGCGCCGTCCGGTTGCTCGGCGTCCCACTGTTCCTCTGGCTGCTCCTTGTCGAACGGGCCGACGCGTGGGCGCTGGTGGTCATCGCGGTTGCCGGCGCCACGGACTGGCTGGACGGCTGGATCGCCCGGCGGTTCGACCAGTCCTCCCGACTAGGTGAACTCCTCGACCCGGCCATCGACCGGCTCTACATCCTGGCCATCCTGTGCGGCTTCGCACTGCGCGGACTCGTACCGTGGTGGCTGGTAGCCCTGCTCGTCGGCCGGGATGTGGTTCTGACGTTCCTGCTCGTGCCATTGCGACGTCGCGGCATCGTGGGCCTGCCCGTGACATTCCTCGGCAAGACTGCGACGTTCCTGCTGCTGTGGGGCTTCCCCTTCCTCCTCGCCGGCAGCCTGGTGTGGGGAATGGCGACGTTCTGGCTCACCGTCGGCTGGGCGATGGTCACGTGGGGGACCTTCCTCTACCTGCTCACGGGTCTCGCCTATGCGCGCCAGGCCGGCCGCGCGCTGCGCACCACGTGATGCCACGGCGTGTGTTGAGATGGGGGGGTGAGCCTGCCCCAGGTCCCGAGCACCACTCCGCCGGCAGCGGGGGTCGGTGTCGCATCGTCGATGGCATTGTGGACAGACCTCGTGGACTCGGCGCTGCGCTCCGATTACCCGGAAGCCATCGACGCCCACGATGCGTCCGCGCGAGGGCGCCCGGTCAACCTGCTGGTGGTCGCCGTGGCATCGCTCATCGGGATCATCCTGGTCACAGCCGCGATCGCGGTGCTGAGGGATCGCCCCATCCTTGATGCGCAGCGCAGCGCTCTGGGGGATCGCATCGCGGAGCAACAGGTGGTTGTCAGCGAGCTCGAAGGGAGCGTGCGGACCCTGGAAGCGCAGGTCGAGTCCGTGACGAGGGATCTTCTCTCGGGAGACACGCAAGGCAGCGCGCTGGTCGAGCGGCTTGCCCTGCTCGAATCCGCCACGGGCCTCACCGAGGTGACCGGCCCCGGCGTGACTGTGTCCCTGCGCGACGCGGAGGACGGAGCAGAGTTGGGCATCGTCCTTGACCGGGACCTCCAAGCCGTTGTCAACGGACTGTGGCAGGCGGGTGCGCGTGCGGTGTCCATCAACGGCATCCGGCTCACCTCCCGGACCGCCATCCGCGGGGCTGGCGAGGCGATCCTCGTCGGCTACCGTCCCCTGGCCCCGCCGTACCGCATCGACGCCGTCGGAGCAGACCAAGCCACCTTCGCGGACAGTGGGGGCGGTCGCCTACTCCTCCTGCTTGCGAGCGACTACGGCATCGGGGTCGACATCACCACCGGCCAACGCGTCATACCCGCCGCGGCGGCACCATGATCGCCGTCATCGGCCTAGTGGTCGGCATCGTTCTCGGTATCGCCTTCCACCCCGACGTGCCCCTGTGGTTGCAGCCCTATCTGCCCATCGCGGTCGTGGCGGCCCTGGATGCTGTCTTCGGGGCGTTCCGCGCCCTGCTGGACGGCACCTTCGTCGACCGCGTCTTCGTGATCAGCTTCCTGTCGAACATCGTGATCGCGGGCCTTCTTGTCTTCCTGGGGGATCAGCTTGGTGTCGGAGCCCAGATGAGTACCGGAGTGGTCGTGGTCCTAGCCATGCGGATCTTCGCCAACGCAGCAGCGATCCGTCGCCGATTGTTCAAGGCGTGACGATGACTACCAACCGGACCAACATCCGCCGCCGGCTCGCTCTGCGAGCCACACGCACGCAGGCCGTCGTGGCGATCATCTTCATCGCACTCGGCTTCCTGCTCGTCCTGGCGATCCGTGACGAGGACGATGAGGTACCGCTCGGATCCGCCCGCACCGAGGACCTCGTCACGATCCTCGACGACCTCACCACGCGCCGCGGCACACTGGAGGCCGAGGTGCGGCGGCTCGAAGTGGCTCGCGAACGACTGGTCGCGGGCTCCGAGGGACAGGCGCTCCTGGAAGCCCAACGCCGCGCGAACGCATTGGAGGTCCTCGCCGGGACGACGGAGGTCACGGGGCAAGGGATCGAAGTGCGCATCGATGCGGATGCCGGGGTCCGGGCCGACACGGTATTGGACGCCATACAGGAACTCCGGGATGCTGGTGCGGAGGCTATGGCGGTCAATGGATTGCGCGTCGTAGTCAGCACCTGGTTCTCCGACGGACCCGCCGGGGTCCTCGTCAGCGGGGCCCCGGTACCGGCACCCATAACGATCGCGGCGATCGGCGATCCGCAAACGATGACCACAGCCCTGCGCATCCCCGGTGGCGTTGCCGAATCCGTGCGCGCAGCCGACGGGACGATCAGGATTGAGCCCGTCGATGAGATGGTGATCCCGCCGGTCGCCGTCACCCCTGCGGGATAGGCTGCAGGCGGTACATCCCGAGGGGGGAGCACCTGAGGAGGAACCATGCGAACCTGCGCACAGTGCGGGCATGCGACGGCGCCGGCCGACCTCTTCTGCGCACAGTGCGGCGCCACC
>JBILVH010000109.1:0-5918 GCA_044370555.1 Candidatus Nanopelagicales bacterium | reverse complement strand
GCGCTCCGGTACATGACAGGCATGTCAGCGTGGGCGACATATCCGCGAACATGCACGCGGTGTCCGATCCCGAGTCGCTTCGCTGATGCCCGCACCCGGGCCGCGCCGACATGGTCGTCGAGGTCGCGCCGTTCCGGGCCGCCGACCACGACGACCTCGGTGTCGCGCAGGAGGCTGGCCGCACCGAGAACTCGCTCGATGTCGGTGGTGTTCACGAGGTCGCTCACGACGAGGATGCGGAACTGTGATGCGTCGCGCACTTCGCGGTTGCCATTCCGATCGAACGCATCCGCGTCGATACCCGGCGGCAATACGGTGCTCGTGCGCTGAGGTACGCCCATGCGCGTCAGCGCGAACACCGCCTCGGTCGATGGGGCCACGGCCTGCGCAGCTGAGAGAGCGAGTGAACGCTCGAGGCGCGGGCGCATGACGTCCGTCGATTGGTTGCTCCGACCGCGCGGGGTCAGTGATGCGAACGACTGCACGACCGGTAACTCGCACTCGGCAGCAGCAACGTGCGCCGCCATCCCAGCCACCCAGCCATGCGCGTGCACCACGTCGGGGCGTTGTTCGCCCCAGAGATCCGCCATGGCCTGTCCGAACGTTGCCGCGTGTCGGAGGGACTGGTCCGCCGTTAGTTCCTGCGGTGGCCCGGCGTCGATGAAGATCGCCCCCTCGTCAGCGACACCCTCGCGATGTCGCGTTGCGTGGTTGGGGAAATCGCGCCGCAGGTACACGGCTACGTCGTCGCCCGCGGCGCGCAGTGCACGGACCGACCCCCAGAGCGTGCGAGCGGCTCCGTTCGCGTGCACGCTGCTTCCGGCGCCCGCCCGCCCGATAGCGACAGGGGCCGACCGCCAGAGGGTCGAGTCGCCGGCCACTATCGCGATGCGCACGCCTTCGTCCTAACCCGAGTGGACGTTGGCCAAACGGTCCGCGGTTGCGCACAGTCACCACCCTCGGGTCGTTATGCCCGTCGAGACGACGGGTATAGATCCGCGGTGCTACTTCTCCACGACCCTGCCGTGAGCACGGTGCGCGACGAAGTGGGATCCGGCGTCGCCGCCGACGTGACGGTCCACGGCGCCGAGGCGGTCAGTCCGCATTGGAGTTGGGCGGACGTCGTACGCATCCATCCGGCGCGCGCCGTCGCCTTGCTGGCCGAGTGCGATGTGAGCGGCACATCCATCGCCGCCGCGGAGTTCCGCGGGGCGGCTCGGTCGATCGCGCGCCTCGACCTGCCGCCGTGGTTAGCGCTCAGTCACCTCGACGCAGCCGCGTCGGGTCTGGCCGAACCGGTCACGATGACCTACGCGGTACTCGATGCGGTGTCCGGGGAAGCGTCGGTTGCCCAGGCCGGTGCACTACCGCCGGTCGCATTCGCAGCGGGCGACAGACCGACGGTGGTCAGCGTGCCGGTGACTGCACCGCTCGGCCTCGGTCGGCGGGGCTTCGACGATGTGACCGTCGGCGTGGCCTGGCGTGCGGGGTTGGTGATCCGCGACGCCGCGAGCCTCGGCCCCGCGGCGCGCGTTGCCAGCGGCTTGACCGGCGGCGACGTCGAACGCGCGGCCGAGAAGATCGTCGCAGCCCGTCCGGTCGGCGCCCATCTGGTGGTCCTATCGCGGCGCGGTCGTGCGCCGGGTGTCGTGCGCAGGCGTATTCCCGCGTTGGCGCAAGCGCCCCGGATCGCCCGTCGCTTCGCCGAACGAGCCACGCGGAGGTGGTCTGTGGATGCCTCGGCGCTGGGCTGGGTCGTCGGTGAGGCGGTCAGCAACGTGGTTCGTCACTCCGCTGACTCGCGCACGCTCGAACTCCGGTGCGCGCGACTCGACGACGGCGCGCTGATCGAGGTGGTCGATTCCAGCGCCGCACCTCCCCGGGTGCGGCTGAGTTCGTGGCTGGACGACTCAGGCCGGGGCCTTGCCGTGATCTCTGCGCTCGTCACCGACTGGGGCTTCCGTTGGGCCACCGAGGGCAAAGTCGTGTGGGCACATGTCCGGGCGGCGCGATGACCGATCTGCTGGCCCGAGTTGGATGGCCCCTCGGGATGACTCGTGCGGTGGGGACGGCCTTACTGGTGCTCGGAATCCTCATCGGCCTCACCAGTGATCCCTGGTACGCGGGAGTGGTCGTGGTGCTGGCGGGCATCACCCTCTTCGTCCCGACGGTCGTGATCATCGTCGGTGCCGTCGAGCGGTGCGCGGGGACCGCGGCACGTGATCACCCGTACCGAGTCGAGCGGTGTCCGGACTGCCACGAGGTGGTTGACGTTCGGCTTCATTCCGCACGGCACAATCCCGTGCGTGCGGCCGAGAGACTGCTGGAGCACCGACGCAGTTCCCACCACCGTCGGCCGATGCGTCACTCGTAGGACCGACTCATAGGGTGGAGCGGTGCCCTGGACCGTCCCGCGTCCGCCGGCCCCGCGGCGTACCTACGTGCGCACACCGGCGACCGCGCCCGGACCCGCGGGTCCCGAGATGGTGAGGTCCTTCGGTGACATCCGCCGTGATCCCTTGGCCTTCTGCGCGCGCATGTGGCGCACGTATGGCGACGTCGTACAGTTCCCGATCCCGCGTCCGCCGAGCTACTTGGTCAGTGCGCCGGAGTCGGTCCGTGACGTCCTGGTCCGCCACTCCCGCGACTACGGCAAGGCGACCATCCAGTACTCCGCACTGTCGCTGGTCACCGGGGAGGGTCTGCTGACCGCCGACACCGCGTCGTGGCGTATTCAGCGACCGCTCGTGCAACCGGCGTTCCACCATTCCGCAGTCGAGCGGGTCGCCGACCACGTCGGGGGATCGATCGAACGCGTCCGGACCGAGTGGTCACAGCCCGGCACCGGCCCGGTGGATGCCGATGAGGTCATGATGCGCCTGAGTCTCGAGGTCGTCGGTGCGGCGCTGTTCGGTTCGGATCTGAGCGCCGACGCCGATCGGCTCGCGGCGGCGACCCTGCGCGCACTTGACGTCGTGGTGGCCCGCGCCCGCGTGCCACTCGCACCGCCCGCGTGGCTGCCGACGCCGGGCAACCGGCGACTGCGCTCCGCGGTCCGCGAACTCGACGGGGCCGTGCGCACGATGGTTGCGGCTCGACAGCGTGCAGGCCGTCCCGGGTTCGACCAGCCGGACATGCTCGACCTGCTTCTTGCGGGGTCGGAGGGACACGGTGCACTTACCGGTGACCAGATCCGCGATCAGGTGGTGACCTTCATCGTGGCGGGCCACGAGACGGTCGCCAGCGCGCTGTCCTGGTCGTTCGCACTGCTCGCACGACATCAGCGCATCGCGGACGACGTGGCGGACGAGGCGCGCGCCGTGCTCGCCGGTCGCCCCCCGACGTTCGCCGACTACGCGCGGCTGCCGCTCGCGCGCGCGGTCTTCGAGGAGACGATGCGCCTGTACCCGCCCGCGTGGCTGATCACGCGCAAGGCGCACGCGGCCGCGACCCTTGATGGCCGTCAGATCCCCGCCGGGGCGCTGATCATCACCAGTCCGTGGATCGTGCACAGGCACCCGGACGTATGGGCCGATCCCGAGAGGTTCGACCCGACCAGATTCCTCGGCGAGCGTGTCCCGCGCGAGGCCTACCTGCCCTTCGGCGCGGGTCCGCGCATGTGCATCGGCCGCGACTTCTCCTACCTCGAAGCCGTGCTCGTGATAGCCGGGCTGTCGCAGCACTTCCACTTCGCGCCGGTCGGACCACTGCCTGCAGCCATGCCCCAGGTGACGATCCGGCCGCGTGGTGGCGTGCGTCTCACGGTGACCCCGCGGACTCCCTGCCGCTGACGATGTCGAGAACGGCGTCGTGTAGCACTCCGTTCGTCGACAGTGCGCTGCTCCGCTCTCTCAAGCATGAGGTCCCGTCGTACGCCGTGACGCGTCCGCCCGCCTCCGCCACGATCGGGATGAGCGCGGCGATGTCCCACGCGCTGAGTTCTGGCTCGGCCGCGACATCCGCCGCACCCTCCGCAACCAGCACATGGGACCAGAAGTCGCCGTAGGCCCGCGACCGCCACGCGCGCGCGCGCAGGGCAGCGAGTGCAGCGGGATCCCACCCCACGTCGTCCGAGTAGCTGAAGGACGCGTCCTCGATGCGCGACACGGAACTCACCGTGATGCGGCGCGGTTCGACCGTCCCGGGGGCGGTGGTCCACGCACCGGCCCCGCGACGGGCCCACCAGCGGCGTACCAGGGCGGGCGCGGACACGACGCCGAGCACTATCGAGTCATCTGCCCCGCCGGGGCCATCCACCAGGGCGATGAGCGTGGCCCACACGGGCACACCCCGGACGTAGTTCTTCGTCCCGTCGATCGGGTCGATCACCCAGCGCCGCCCCGGCTGCTCGAGGGCACCGCCCTGCTCCTCGCCGAGGATCGCATCACCCGGGCGTTCAGCAGCCAGGATGCTGCGGAGGGCCGCCTCGACCGCGGTGTCCGCCTCGCTCACCGGCGTCAGGTCGGGCTTGGTGGTCACGCGCAGGTCCCGGGCGCCGAAGCGGGCCATCGTGATGACGTCGGCCGCATCCGCAAGGGCCAGCGCGAGCACGAGGTCATCGGCTGCAGTCGTCGCCACCCGGCCGACTGTACCCGCGAACGGGTGGCGGGCGAGTAGCGTGACCACCGTGACCTGGGATTCAGTCTTCGGACTCCCGACGCACATCCTGGTCGTGCACGCCGCGGTCGTACTCCTGCCGCTAGCGAGTGTCGGCGCAGTCGTCATGGCCGTGCGCTCGGACTGGTCCCGTCGGTTCGGTCCCGTCGTGGTGGCCGTCGCGGCGGTCGGCCTGGTCTCCGCATTCCTGGCGCGCCGTTCGGGGGAGGAGTTCTCCCGCCGGGTCGGTACACCTCAGCCGCACGCCGAGCTCGGCGAAGTGCTGCCGTGGATCGCGCTCGCCTTCTTCGTCCTGACTCTCGCGCTCTGGCTCCTCGACCGACGCACCTCCGGTCGGCGGTCGACCGCGGTCGCCGTGCTCGCCGTACTGGTGGTCGCCGCTGCCGCGCTGACCACGCTGTGGACCATTCGCGTGGGCCATAGCGGCTCCGAGGCTGTGTGGGAACCGATCATGCAGAATACGCAACCGCGCTGACCGCCCCCGGACAACTCGTCCCCGCGCACGGGGTAGGTCACTCCTCGGTGCGGGAGCGCAAGAGTCTGCGCAGGGAGTCCAGGCGCGCGACGGCATCGGCCGTTGATGCGAAGGCGTCCAGACCGCACTCAGCCTCGTCATGCGAGCAGGAGCGCGGGCACTCGACCGTGCCCCCCTCGAGGTCGGGGAATGCGTGCATGACGCGACCGGGATCGATGTGCGCGAGCCCGAAGGAGCGGATCCCGGGTGTGTCGATGATCCAGCCGCCGTCATGGAGCGGTAGCGCGTACGCCGATGTGGACGTATGTCGACCGCGACCGGTCACGGCATTGACCGCGCCCGTGGCGCGGTCGGCGGCCGGCACCAGCCGGTTGACGAGCGTGGACTTCCCCACGCCGGAGTGACCGAGCAGCACGGTGATGCGATCATGCAGGGCCGCGCGCACCGGTCCAATGTCGCTCGAGCGGTCGATCGTGATCACGCGCAGGCCGAAGGTGTCGTACATCGCGAGGAGTTCGTCAGGTCTGGCGAGATCGGTCTTGGTCACGATCAGGAGGGGTTCGAGTCCGGCGTCGTAGGCGGCTACCAGGGCGCGGTCGATCAGTCTGGGTCGCGGTTCGGGGTTGACGACCGCCGTGACGATCGCAAGCTGATCCGCGTTGGCGACGATGACCCGCTCGACCGGGTCGGTGTCGTCGGCCGTCCGCCGGAGCACCGTGGTGCGCGGTTCGACGCGCACGATCCGACTCAGCGCATCCGCCTTCACCTCGCCGACCAGGCCGACGTGATCGCCGACGGCGACCCCCTTCCGACCGAGTTCGCGCGC
>JBILVH010000108.1:0-5923 GCA_044370555.1 Candidatus Nanopelagicales bacterium | reverse complement strand
CCGACCCGCTGCCCGACCCGCTGCCGGCACCGCTACCGCTCACCGAACCGCTACCGCTCAAGCCACTGCACCTCCCCTGCCCGCCGCTGCCCTGCCCGCCGCTGCCCTGCCCGCCGCTGCCCTGCCCGCCGCTGCCCTGCCCGCCCGCACCGCGCTGCCGCGTCGACCGACGGCTGCGAAGATCTTCAGGTGACCTTAGTCCCGCAGCCGCTGCCCGACATCGAGCGGCTGCGCCCCGCCCCCGGCGAGCGTGGTCGCAGCACCAGCGCGCCTGACCAGTTGGTGAAGGACACCGCGCGCGCGTGGGAACTCTTCGCCGAACTCGGCGTCCCCGACTCCGAGTGGCAGGTCGAACGCTCGGTCTTCGACCAGTACATGGCCGCCGACGGCCGCTCCGACGCACTGATCGACACCCTGCTCGGCGACCTGCTGCTCACGACTGCGGCCGGTGCCACCGCCTACCGCCTTGCCGTCATCGGCTTGCGGCACGCCCCCGACGACGTCACCGACGAGGCCTGCCACCTGGCTCTGCGCTCGATCGTCGACCTCAGCGGGGCGCTGTGCGCGCGCAGCGGGATCGACGCGATCCTCGCCATCTCGACGCCTACGTCCCGCTGGGCATCGCGGTCGGTCGGCGGTGACTGGCGCACCATGGCCCTGGGCGGCGTACCCGACGGCCCGGCCCTCCCGACGATCATCGGCTCGGCGCGCGACGTCCTCAGCATGACGACAGACGCGAAGTCAGCCCCGGCGCTGTTCGTCTCGGGGCGGTTGCGGGTGACTCAGGCGAAAGGCCTGGCCAAACTGATGGGTACCTACGCGGACATCCCCGGTATGCCGGGCGCGGGCGCACTCAAGCAAGTGGCCCGCATGGTCCGCCTCCTCCGCTCCTAGCCGAACCTCACGGTGTCAAAACGTCCCGGAAAATGAAGCGTTTTGACACTGTGAGTAGGGGGTCAGCGCTTGACGGCGCGCGGCGCTACCAGCCGAGTGCCCTGCCAGTCCCGCGACGCGTTCACCGTCGAGGTCTGCTGCAAGCCCGCGGTCGGCGCGGCGTCGGCGATGTCCTCGGGCTCGACATGCCCGGGCCGCCCCGGCTTCGGCGTGAACAGCCACACCACGCCGTGGTCGGCCAGCGGCACTAGCGCATCGACGAGGGCGTCGACCAGGTCACCGTCGTCGTCCCGCCACCACAGCACGACCACGTCGACCACGTCGTCGTAGTCCGCATCGACGACCTCGAGGCCCTCCACGGCGGCGATCCCCGCCCTGATCTCCTCGGCCACGTCGTCATCGACGCCGAGCTCCTGCACGGTCAACCCCGCACGCAGCCCCAACTTGGCGACGAGGTCCGTCGCCGGTCCGGCTGAGCCAGTCACGGCCGTAGTCCACCGGACCGCGGGCCTTTGCGCAAGCGACTACGCGTAATCCCTTCCCCTACAGCGGGCAACGACCCCTATGGGGGAGGATGGAGGGACACCCGCGGCGGGACCGGCAACCCCGGGTCCGCCCCGAGCGAAGGGTCCACCATGACCACAAGCCGAAGCGGGCGACCGACCCGCGCGCACGACCCCCTCTTCGCGGCCGGCCTGCCCACGCAGTACGTCGACGTCGACCCGGAGGAGACCTCCGAATGGACCTCGTCACTCGACCAGGTCGTCGACCACGCCGGTCCGCAGCGCGCCCGCTACCTCATGCTGTCACTGCTGCGGCGCGCGGCCGAGCGCAACATCGGCGTACCGTCCCTGCGGAGCACCGACTACATCAACACGATCCCGCCGGAGCGCGAGCCCTGGTTCCCCGGCGACGAGCACATCGAACGCCGCATCCGCGCCTTCATCCGCTGGAACGCCGCGATCATGGTGCACCGCGCCCAACGGCCCGGCATCGGCGTCGGCGGCCACATCTCGACGTACGCCTCGTCCGCGTCGCTGTACGAAGTCGGCTTCAACCACTTCTTCCGCGGCCCAGACCACCCCGGCGGCGGGGACCAGATCTACTTCCAGGGCCACGCCTCCCCCGGCATCTACGCCCGCGCCTACCTCGAGGGCCGTCTCACCGAGCAGCAGCTTGACGGCTTCCGGCAGGAGTTGTCGCACCCCGGCGGCGGGCTGCCGTCATACCCTCACCCACGCCTGATGCCGTGGTTCTGGCAGTTCCCAACGGTGTCGATGGGCCTCGGCCCGCTCAACGCGATCTACCAGGCCCGCTTCAACCGCTACCTCAGTGCGCGCGGCTTCGCCGACACCTCCGAGCAGCGGGTCTGGGCATTCGTCGGCGATGGCGAGATGGACGAGGTCGAATCCGTCGGTGCGCTCAGCCTTGCCGCACGCGAAGGCCTCGACAACCTCACCTTCGTCGTCAACTGCAATCTGCAGCGCCTCGACGGACCGGTACGCGGCAACGGCAAGATCATCCAGGAGCTCGAGTCGCTCTTCCGCGGCGCGGGCTGGAACGTCATCAAGGTGATCTGGGGCCGCAACTGGGACCCCCTGCTCGCGCAGGATCGCGAGGGCGCGCTGGTCGACATCATGAACCAGACGCCCGACGGCGACTTCCAGACTTACAAAGCCGAGAGCGGCGCCCTCATCCGAGACCACTTCTTCGGACGCGACCCGCGCACCGCCGCCCTGGTCGCCGGCTGGACCGACGACGAGATCTGGGCCCTGCAGCGCGGCGGCCACGACTACCGCAAGCTCTTCGCCGCCTACAAGGCCGCCACCGAGACGCACGGGCAGCCGACCGTGATCCTCGCCAAGACGATCAAGGGCTGGACCCTCGGCCCGCACTTCGAGGGCCGCAACGCCACGCACCAGATGAAGAAGCTCACCCTCGAAGACCTCAAGACGTTCCGCGACCGGCTGCACCTGCCGATCCCCGACGAGGCCCTCGACCCCTACCTGCCGCCGTACTACCACCCCGGCGTCGACAGCGAGGAGTACCGCTACCTCCTCGACCGCCGCCGCAATCTCGGCGGCTCGATCCCCGAACGCCGCGTGCGCGCCACCCCACTGCCCGCACCCGACCAGAGCGCGTTCGACCAGGTACGCAAAGGCTCGGGCAAGCAGCCGGTCGCCACGACGATGGCGTTCGTACGGCTGCTCAAGGACCTCATGAAGGACCCCGACATCGGCGCCCGTTTCGTCCCGATCATTCCCGACGAGGCGCGCACGTTCGGCATGGATTCGCTCTTCCCCACCGCACAGATCTACTCCCCGGCCGGTCAGCAATACCTCGCGGTCGACCGCGAACTCATGCTCACCTACAAGGAGTCGACGTCGGGCCAGATCCTGCACGAGGGCATCAACGAGGCCGGCTCGGTCGCGAGCTTCATCGCCGCGGGGTCGTCGTACGCCACGCACGGCGAGCCGATGATCCCCGTCTACATCTTCTACTCGATGTTCGGGTTCCAGCGTACGGGCGACGCATTCTGGGCGGCGATGGATCAACTCGTCCGTGGCTTCGTCCTCGGCGCGACGGCGGGTCGCACGACGTTGAACGGCGAGGGCCTACAGCACGAGGACGGTCACTCGCTGCTGCTCGCCTCGACCAACCCCGCGGTCGTGGCATACGACCCGGCCTACTCCTACGAGGTCGCGCACATCGTGCGCGACGGCCTGCGGCGCATGTACGGCGACCAGCCCGAGAACATCTTCTATTACCTGACCGTCTACAACGAGCCCTACGTGCAGCCGGCCGAACCGGAGGGCGTCGACGTCCAGGGGATCCTGCGCGGGATGCACCTGGTGTCCCCCGCCGCACCCGATGCCTCCGGACCGCGTGCGCAGTTGCTCGCCTCCGGCGTCGCCGTCAACTGGGCGCTCGACGCGCAAGCCTTGCTGCGCGAGGAGTGGGGCGTGCACACCGACGTCTGGTCGGTGACGTCGTGGAACGAACTGCGCCGCGACGGCCTGGCAGCTGACCGTCACAACCTGCTGCACCCGCTCGACCCGCCGACGTCGGCGTACGTCACACAATGCCTGGCCGCACGGCCCGGTCCGGTCATCGCAGTGTCCGACTGGATGCGGGCCGTGCAGGACCAGATCCGCGAGTGGGTGCCCGGAGACTTCGTGTCGCTCGGCACCGACGGCTGGGGTATGTCGGACACGCGTGGCGCACTGCGACGGCACTTCCTCGTCGACGCGCAGTCCATCACCGCGCAAACACTTGCGATGCTCGCCCGCCGTGGTGAGATGGACCGCGAGTCGGTGGCTACCGCGATCGAGCGCTACCAACTGTTCGACCCGGCGGCCGCGGAGGCCGGCAGCACTGACGGGAGTGGATGAGCACACACATGAGTGACCGCGATCCGCGCAGGTTCCTGCGCTACCTCGAAGCAGAACGCAACGCGTCGCTGCTCTACCGGGCGCTGGCCGAGACCGCGACGGGTGACCGGCGCGAAGCGCTGCTCGAGCTCGCCGAGATCGAGGTCGCGCACGCCAACCACTGGGCGGCCAAGCTGCGCGAGCACGGTGTACCCGTCCCGCCCGAGCCGACGCAGCTCGATGCAGCCGACGCAGCACTCGTCGCGCGCGCGAAGGCGGCCGGCATCGAGAGTGTGCTGTCGACGCTCGAGGAGACCGAGGGCGCCAATGCCGGGATGTACGACGATGAGCCCGAGGCGCCGATCGGCATGAGCGAGGAGGAGCGTGAGCACGCCCGCACCTTCCGCGCGATGCAGGATGGGCACGCACCCGCAGTCGTCACGTCGCTGCCCAACTTCGGCGAGACCTGGCACCGCGGTGACCGATCGGGGTCGGTGCGCGCGGCGATCTTCGGCATCAGCGACGGCCTCGTGTCGAACACCGCGCTCGTCATGGGCTTCGCGGGCTCGGGTGTCGACCGCGGCATCGTGCTGTTCTCCGGCATCGCGGGCCTGCTCGCGGGTGCGTTCTCGATGGCGGCCGGTGAATACGTCTCCGTCGCCTCCCAGCGCGACCTCTTCCGTCGCGAGATCGAGATGGAGGCGCAGGAGTTGCGCGACAAGCCCGAGGAGGAGCGGCGCGAACTCGAACTCATCTACCGCGCCAAGGGCCTCGACCGCGAGACCGCGCATCGCGCCGCCGACCACATCATGGCCGACCCGAAGACCGCACTCGACACCCTCGCCCGCGAAGAGCTCGGCCTCGACCCGGGCGAACTCGGCTCGCCGATCCGGGTCGCGTTCTCCAGCTTCGCGGCGTTCGCGATCGGCGCGGCGGTGGTCG
This sequence comes from Candidatus Nanopelagicales bacterium, assembly GCA_044370555.1. GTDB lineage: Bacteria > Actinomycetota > Actinomycetes > S36-B12 > S36-B12 > CAINMH01. The sequence continues at coordinate 716 of JBILVH010000108.1, read as the reverse complement.
TGCTCCCCTACCTCTTCACCGGCGGCCTGCTCGCCCTCGGCATCGCCGTGGCGCTGAGCGCGATCGCGATGCTCGTGGTCGGCGGACTCGTCGGCCGCTTCTCCGGCCGGGGGGTCGTACCCGGGGCGCTGCGCCAACTCATCGTGGGCGTGGCCGCCGCCGGGGTCACCTTCATCATCGGCTCCCTGATCAACCACTTCACCGGGCTGTCCGGCCCCGCGGGCTGACCCTCACGGCTACCGGCCGGTAGCCGTGAGACGGGTATAGGTTGAGGCGCTGCCTGAGCGCGTGCCCCATGCGCCCACCGCACAGGACCGAACCGCCCCGTCGAAAGGACGCCCGTGCTCGCCGTGGTCGCCCCCGGCCAGGGATCCCAGTCCCCCGGCTTCCTCACCCCCTGGCTCGACCTCCCGGGCTTCCGCGACCGCCTCACCTGGCTGTCGACCGTGGCCGGTATCGACCTCGTCCGCCACGGCACCGAATCCGACGCTGCGACCATCCGCGACACCGCCGTTGCCCAACCGCTGCTCGTCGGCGCGGGGCTGGTCACCCTGCTCGAGGTGTTCCCGCACCCGGCCGAGGCCTTCGGCCGCGTCGGTGTCGGCGCGGGCCACTCGGTCGGTGAGATCACCGCGGCCGCGGCCGCCGGGGTGCTGAGCGCGGAGCAGGCCATGGTGTTCGTCCGCGAGCGCGGCCGCCTCATGGCGCAGGCCTCG